>JBAZJT010000031.1 GCA_041651175.1 Elusimicrobiales bacterium
CTGACAGAACCGCTTTTGTTGCGTTTCTTCCTGACAAACATAACTATATTTTATCAACGGGACACCCAAATTCCAATACCCCTCCGACGAGGACGGGCTGATTTTAGAGAGGATTGGCGAAGTCAGGTGCAGGTGAATGGCGATTTGTATGCCAACAACTACTACCACAACTCGGACGAAAGGCTGAAAACAGATATTTCAACCAGCAAGGGGTTGAGTATCATTGAAAAGCTGCGCGGCGTCAGCTTCCGGTGGAAGGCCAACGGCGAGCGTTCGGACGGCGTGATAGCCCAGGAGCTTGAGAAGGTCATGCCGGAGGCGGTGCGCTCCGCCAAGGACGGACACAAGGTGGTCGCATACGACGTTTTGTTCGCCCCGCTGATAGAATCAATCAAGGAATTGAAGGCCGCCAACGACGCGCAGGCGGAGGAAATAAGAAAACTGCGCGACAGGGTGAATGTTCTGGAGGGGGGAAAGCAGGCCGGCCCCCGCTCTTCTAAGTGAAAAGTTTCAGGTTTATGATTTTACGGCGGTATAATCCATAGATTGACCACGGATTTTCACAGATTATCCGGACTTTTCCCTTGCGGAAAATTCCGGGGTCAATGACCGGGCAGTTCCGCCTTGCCGGAGAGCGCGTCTGCATCGGCGGGGTCCAGCGATAGCGCCTTTTTGAAATCGGCGCGGGCTTTGGCGGGTTTTTTCAACTTCAGATATGCGCGGCCCCTTGCCGCGTAGTCGCGCGCCTGCGGCGACAGCGCGATGGTCCTGTCCAAATCCGAAACAGCCTGGGCATACCGTCCCGTTTCATACAGGGCAATTGCGCGGTTGCGGTAATTGTAGGCCCGGAGCGGGTCCATTGCAATCGCTTTGTCCAAATCCTCAATAGCACGGGTGAACTGTTTCAGCCCGGCCAGCGCGGCGCCGCGGTTGCCGTAAGCGTCGGAGAACCCGGGGTCGCGCAGCGCCGCCGCGTCATAGGCGGATACCGCCTTTTCAAGCTCGCCCGCGCCGGCGTATGCCGCGCCCAGGTCGCTGTAGAGC
Source organism: Elusimicrobiales bacterium (assembly GCA_041651175.1). Taxonomy (NCBI): domain Bacteria; kingdom Pseudomonadati; phylum Elusimicrobiota; class Elusimicrobia; order Elusimicrobiales; species Elusimicrobiales bacterium. The sequence continues at coordinate 1,045 of JBAZJT010000031.1, forward strand.
CGCGGCTGGTCCGGTTTCAGCTCAAGCGAGCGGGCAAAATCGGCTGCCGCCTCTTTGTAACGTCCGGCGTAAAAACGCGCGCGGCCCCGCCCGGCGTAAACATCGGTGCGGCGCGGGTTCATATGGAGCGCGGCGGAAAAATCCTCCTCGGCATTGCCGTAAAGTTTCAACGCCGAATATGCCAGCCCGCGCATGGCGAGCGCGTCAACGGTGCGCTCGTATTTCAATCCCTCGGTGAAGTCGGAGAGCGCCATGACGTACTGTCCCAGCGCGTAATGCGCCGTTCCCCGGCGGTGATAGGCATAGCCGTAGCGCGGGTTCATCGCCAGCGCCCTGTCCAGGTCCGCCAGGGCGGGGAGGTATTGCTTCTCGTCGCATAACAGCGCGGCGCGGTGGACGTAAGGATAATCGTAATCCGGGTTCAGCGTTATCGCGGTGTTGAAATCGTCAAGCGCCTCCTTGCCGCGGCCCAGTTCCTGATATGCCGTTCCCCGGTTTACATAAGCCTTGGCGCCCGGATAGCGCGAGATGACGTCGTTCCATAGCGACAGGCTGTCATGCCATACCTGCGCGCGGGCGGCGCACATCCAGCCCAGCGCCAGAATCAGCGCGCATGCCAAAACGGCCGCCGGCTTTTTAGCCCGGGCGTAAAACTGCGCGAAAAGCTGGCCCGCCAGCATAAATATCCCCGCCGCCGGGATATACGTGTATCTGTCCGCCGGAGCAAGCTCCGCGAAAGCCGCCGAAGGCAGCAGCAGTGCCGCAAAAAAAGCCGGACCGAACACATAAGGCCGCAGTTCCGCCCTTGAGAACAGAACCGCCAGGGATCCCACCACCGCCAGATACGGCAGATATGCCGTTGCGCCGGAAACACGCAGCGCGGGATACAGCGCGGACAGTTTGGCCGGGTAAATTATTTTCCACAGGTAGAACAGCTCCGTGTACCCGCAGGACAGCAGCCTGCCGCCCGGGGCCAGCCCCGCGCCGGAAGTTACCGGGGATGTCAGGAAAAACTCCCCCACTGTAAACGACAGCAAAACAGCGGCGGCGGCAGCCGCGAAATGCGGTATTTTTTCGGCAAAAACGCGGCGGTCCCAGCCGCGGTCAAAATGCCGGTCAATCAGGAAAAACGCCAGAACGCCGGCTATGACGGCGGGCTTGGCCAGCAATGCCGCCAGAAACAAAACAGCCGAAGCCGCAAGCAGTTTCCGGTCCGGCGATTTCGCATGGCGCGCATGCGCCAGCAGCGCGGCCAGGAAAAACAGGCAGCACAGCAAATCCTTCCTGCCGGAAATCCACGCCACGGATTCGGCGCGCAGCGGATGAACGGCAAACAAAAGCGCGGCAAACAGCGCGGCGGGGGAGGTAAGCCCCAGCTCCAGCGCGAAATAATAAAACAGCAGGCAGTTCGCCAGGTGCAGCGCGATATTGGTTGCGTGATATGCCGCCGGTTTCAGCCCGAAAAGCGAATGCTCTATTTTGTAGGTCAGCACCGTAAGCGGATGATAATAGCCCTGCGGCGAGGTTTTGAAGACATCGCCCCAGCGCGGGCTTTCCATGACGGGGCTGGCGGTTACATACTGCCTGTCGTCCCAGTTGACGAAATCCGCCCGGAAGGCGGGCCAGAACGCGGACAGCGCGGCGGCCAGTATGATGGCGGGGGCGGTTTTTCTCATCACGGAAATTCTATAATTTGTGCGATGGAGCAGGGAAAGGCGAAAATAGCGGCGCTGGCGCTGGTAGTTGCCATCGCGGCGGCGGTGTTCCGGCCCGCGGCCGGGGCCGGGTTCATTGATGTAGACGACGGCGACTATATAGCCGCCTCCGGCGCGGGCATAAAGGAGATATTCACCACCTCGCCGCTGGGCTACTACCACCCGCTTACGCTGCTTTCCTTCCGGGCGGAGCGCTCGCTGGCGGGGCTGAGCCCTGCGGTCTGCCATTCCACCAATATAGCGCTGCATCTGGGCTGCTGCGCGCTGGTCTGGCGGCTTGCGCTGGCGCTGGGGCTGCAAATCCCCGCCGCCGCGCTGGCCGCGCTGCTGTTTGCGCTGCATCCGACCAGGGTGGAGCCTGTCGCCTGGGTCTCCGGCAGGAAAGAACTGCTGTGCTGCCTGTTTTTTCTGGCCGCGTTGCTGGCGTATGCGCGCTACCTCAAAAACCGCGCCTGGCACGCGCTGGCCGCGCCGCTGCTGCTGTTCTGCTGCGCGCTGCTTTCAAAGCCGACGATAGTTTTCGGGCCGCTGATTCTGCTGCTGCTGGACTGGCGCGCCGGACGCGCCGATGTAAAAAGAATGCTGGCGGAGAAAATCCCGTTTTTCGCCGCGTCCGCCGCCGCGGTGCTGGTTTCCGTGAAGGCGGGGCTGTTTTTTCCCGGCGAGGTGGCGGCGCAGCATTCAGCCATAGGCGCGGCGGAGCGGCTGGCGCTGGGCGCGCGGACTTTGCGTTTTTACCTGCATAAAACCGTGTTCCCGGCGGGGCTGGCCGCGCCGTATCCGCTTATTGAAACAAGCGGCTCCGTCCTGCCGGATATGCTGTTTGCGGCTTTTGCGGCGGGGCTGTGCTGGTTTCTGATTGCGAGGAGGGAACTGCGCCCCGCCGGGCTGTGCGCTGCGGCATTCGCGCTGGCTGTTGCGCCGGTGCTGTTTTTTCCGGCGCTTATACCGTCGGACAGATACCTCTACACCCCGGCCGTCGCCCTTTTCCTGCCGGCGGGGGCCGCGCTGTCCGCCATGCGGGGCAAGGCGGTTGCCTCCGCTGCCGCGGCGGCGCTGCTGGGCGTTTTCGCCGTATACGACGGCAGCTTAATCAAAAGATGGAACAATAATCTGGATTTCTGGAGCGGCGTCATCGCGCGCACGACGCCGCGCGTGGAAACGCAAACCTCGCGCGGCAGGGGAGCGGTATTTGACCGCGCCGTTCTGGCGGAAGCCTATCTCAAACGCGGCGACGCGCTGCTGGCAGCCTCCCGCCCGGAGGCCGCCATAGCCGACTACAGCCGCTCCATAGGCTTGAAGCCGGAAATATCCACCATAAGCAGCACAAGCAGCCAGCCGAAGGCTTACGCCAACAGAGGCACCGCCTATCTGATTTCCGGGCATTACGAGCAGGCCGTGGCGGATTATACCCAATCCCTCGCGCTTGCCCCCGGCGACGCCGGCACATATACCAACAGAGGGTGTGCCTATCATTCGTTGAAACTTTATGCAAAAGCCATCGCTGATTATGATAGAGCGATAAAACTTAAACCGGATTTTGATCAGGCTTATGCAAATCGCGGCACAAGCTATGGTAAGCTGGGCCGGCATGAACAGGCTTTGGCCGATTTTACCACGGCATTGCACATAAACCCGGGCAATGCGCTGGCGAAAATCGGCAGGGGCGTGGCAGAAGAAATGTTGCGCGGAACATGAGTATGAATTATATACATCAGCCATCTTTCGCATCTCAGGAAATGCAACGTGTGGAGAAGTTCCTACCGTTTGCTCTTGCCGGTATTTGCGTGTTAGCGTTTTTGCCGGTGCTCTCCAACAATTTCCTTAATTGGGACGACCCGGTTTATCTGACAAATAATCCTGTGATACGATCTCTTTCCCTGCAAAACATATGCGGGATATTCACAGAATTTCATGCGGGGCTATACAAACCGCTGGTCTTGTTGAGCTTCGCGCTGGAATATCATTTTTTTGGGTTAAATCCGATAGTTTATCACTCGGTAAACCTGATTTTTCATATTGCCAATGCGCTGCTGGTCTATTGGCTGATGGTGCTGCTAACTGAAAAACGGTTCCTGGCTTTTGCCGCCGCGCTGCTATTTGCCGTTCACCCGTTGCGGGTGGAGTCTGTCGCGTGGATTGCAGAACGAAAGGATATGCTTGCCGCATTTTTTGCGTTGCTGGCTTTGCATTCTCATCTGGCGTTGAGACGATGTGGCAATTACGGATACATGGTTTTGTCCTTCGGACTGCTGGTTTTATCCATGCTCTCCAACGCCAAAGCGGTGATGCTGCCGTTTATTATGATAGGAATGGATGTGTACACTGGCGCGGCTACGCTCAGAAAATCCGTGCGAGACTGCCTGCCATCTTTTATTGTTGTTGCATTTTTCGCGGGGCTTAACTACTTCGCCTTGCGCACAACGGACACATTGGCTGCGCCCAGTAAAATAATTTCAGCGAATATGCCTTTTGTCGCAGCTTATGGTTTCCTTATATATGTCGGCAAAACGCTGCTACCACTCAGTCTGCGCGCGCTTTACCCGAACCCAAAAGGCTATCCAGAAACCCTGCCGATATGCTATCTGCTTGCGCCGGTTGCGGTTGTTGTTATAGTCTGGCTGTTTCTGAAGTTTACGCGCGAAGACAGGATGGCTCGTTTCGGCGGGGCATTTTTCGTGATATATCTTTTCCCGTTCCTGCAATGGCTGCCGGTGCAACCGGGTGTGGCGATGGAGCATTTGACCTATTTCCCGTCTATAGGGCTGTCGCTTGCGGTGGCGCGGTTTTTTGAACGAATAATCAATCGCCGCGTAGCAATAGCGGTTTTCGCCATCGTGATTATAATCCTGTGCGCGCTTACATGGCAGCGGACAAAAATATGGAAGGACAACTACGTATTCTGGACCGAGTGGTTATCAAAGGATACTGATTCCAATGTCGCCTATTCAAACCGGGGGCTTGCCTATTATAGGGATGGAGATATGGATTCCGCCATCAGCGACTATACCAAGGCGCTTGAGCTTGTGCCGCGCGCGAGTGATTATGAGGCTCGCGGCTGCGCCTATATAAAAGTCAAACAATTTAAGCTGGCCATATCGGATTTTACCGAGGCTATCCGGTTCAAGCCAGATTTTGATGAAGCGTATTCCAATCGCGCTATTGCTTACGGCAATATTAGCTGCCATGAAGAGGCTTTTGCTGATTCCAGTAAAGCGCTAGAGATAAATCCCAGTAACGCGACCGCTAGAATTGTTAAAACCGTGGCGGAAAGTAAGTTAAAGAAATTATAATTGAAAGCGAAATCCTGCGTCGGATTGCTGTCCGCGCCCAGGGCCGCCTCGGTTCTCGCTGCCAACTGGAGCTTGTTGCGAAACGCCCCCAAATAGGGATTCCCTTGGTATTGTCCCATGGCTGACGAAGATGTGCGCGTGGTTTGAGAATGTATTTTCAAAATGTTGCGCAAGACACGCTACAGGGGCTTGGCGAAAGTGAAGTTGCAGGTGATAATGGGGGCGATAGTGTTCAACGCGAGGCGGCTGGCGGCGATTGGCGAGCCTGCGTTATGGGCGGAGGCGTGAGAACAATTGCGGGCTAACGCCCGCCGAGTGGAGCGAAAAAACTCAAATTCGGTGGCGGAAAATCCGCGTCAATTCGTAAAATTCCCGCTCTTTCCTTAAAAATCTACTCAAAAATCTCCACAAAATGTCGCATAACTCCAAATTTGCGGTTTTCCAAAAAACGCCCGTTTTGCAACAGGCGCAACTGTGATTTTCGGAGTTTATCTGTCAGTTGCAGGCTTGACTGAACCCAGCATCTTTTCGGCGACGGTTTTGCCAATTGTGGCTGTTTCATTGCTGGCGTCCAGCGCCAGTGCTTTTGTGAAATCTGCCAGAGCCAGCCCATGATTCCCCATGCTGCCGTAAACTATTGCGCGGTTGGAATACGCATTAGAGAATTCCGGATTTAGCTGAATAGCTTTGGTGTAATCTGCCAAAGCTTTGTCATATTGTTTGATGGCAAGGTATGCGCTTCCTCTGTTATTATAAGCCGTACCTGCCTGACTCGCCCCACATGTTCCGGACGGGTCAAGTATGATGGCCCTGGTGCAATCGGCAATAGCTTCGTCATACCGTTTGAGGGCATAATTTGCGATTCCCCTGCTATTGTGGGCTGCGCCAGCCTGATGTGCGCCGCATGCTCCAGATGGGTCAAGCGCGATGGCTTTATTGTAATCGGCAATAGCCTCGTTATACCGATTGAGATTGGCGTAGGTAAGCCCGCGGTTGAGGTGAGTGACGGCATAAGTGAACTCAATGCTGGAAATACCTCCGGTAGCGCCTTTCATGCCGAGGTTTGGCGGTTCTTTGGCTATCACATCATTGCATAACGAAAGATTGGTATTCCATACTTTTACACGATGGAAAGAGATATATGCCAACCCAACCGCCAGCCCCAAAGCCAACGATAATGAGCCCAACTGAATGCGTTTATACACCCATGAAAAACCAAAGCCGGCAGTATAGAACAATCCAAACGCGGGGATATAGGTGTACTTGTCGGCCGGGATAAAATTCATAAAAGGCAGCACCGGCAATAGCGTCAGCGCGAAAAATGCCGGACCAAACAGATGTCGTCTCAATGCGCGCGCCGCGAAAAAACAGCCGAATATAATAGTGATGCTGGCTGAGTGCAGATAGCAGGCCCAAAATCCTGGAGGCAATCTCAGCGCAGGATAAGGGGATGATAAATTCGCCGGCCACAACAGTTTTCCAATATAAAATGAGGTTGCGTATCCGCACATTGCAAACCTTTGTCCGAGCAAAAAACCGTCGCCTGATATTGAGCTGTTGATAAAGAACTTGTCCAGAAAAAACGATAAGAAGCAAATCCCCGCCGCCGGGACTAAATAGGGGGTTTTCTCCAGTAAAATTTCGCTGCTTATCGCGCGCCCGGCGCGCCAGTCAAAGAATGGCAATATAAGCGGTGCAAGCAGTACAACAGGCTTTGACAACAACGCAAACGCGAACAAGATTGCTGACGTCCACAGCCATTTCCGTTCAAACGATTTCAAGTAGTGCAGATAAGTAGTAAGCATTCCCATTAAAAATAAGCAGGCCAGCAAATCCTTTCTGCTGGATATCCACGCTACCGCCTCCACACGCAGAGGATGGAGAGCAAACAACATCGTGGTAAATAGCGCCGCCGCAATATCGCCACCGGCAAGCAGCATGAAATAATAGACGAGCCCGCAATTGGCAAGGTGCAACACGATATTTGTTGCACGATAAAGCGCTGGCTTAGTTCCGGCTACAGAATACTCAATTTTGTAGGAGAGAATTGTAAGAGGATGGTAATAGCCTAACGGCGAGGTTGTGAACACTTCTTTAATTCCCGGCAGGCGTAGCGTCGGATTTTCAACGACATAACTATTATCATCCCGCATCACAAACTCGCCTTTGAGCGAAGGGGCAAACACAATGAATGTTAACGCCAGCAAAAACACAAGCGGCCACATCGGGTTTTTATTAGTTCGGGTTGTGTCGGAATCGTTTTGTCTTTTTACCGCAACAATTGCGCGCAGTCGCTGCAAAAAATCGGTTTGCATAGAAACCATAAATGGTAGTTTTCGGAAAGAGCCCTTATACCAGCTTATTCTATATAGCCAAATTTCGCAGTTGTCTGCAAGAACCCCTGGCTTTGATTTGCCTTCGGGCATTTGAAATTGCTAAACTGATAGAGATATTCAAACAGCTAGGGAGATTTATGCAGAAGACATGGTTGCCCTCACGTTCGGAAGTGGAAGCGTCGCGCAAATGGCATTATGTGGACGCCTCCTCCCTGCCGCTGGGCCGGCTGGCCACGAAAGTGGCTTCGCTGCTGGCGGGAAAACATAAAAGAACCCAGGCCCCGCTTATGGACTGCGGCGATTTTGTAGTCGTAACCAATGCGGAAAAAGTGAAACTCACCGGCAACAAGCCGGAACAGAAGTTTTACTTCCACCACACCGGCTATAACAACGGCGCCAAAGTGGTCCCCTTCAAGCGCCAGATGGCCAACGACCCCACCCGGGTCGTGGAACTGGCCGTAAAGCGCATGCTGGACGACAACAAGCTTCGCGCGCACAGAATGCGCCGGCTTAAGGTCTTCAAGGGCGCGGAACATACATATCCCGTCGCCAAACCCAAAGCGGCCAAGGCGGCATAAGAGGAATTATTATGACAGACACCATCACAGCCACCGGACGCAGGAAAACCTCAGTGGCGCAGGTAGTCGCCACTCCGGGGGGCGACGGCGCAATCACCATCAACGGCAAGCCGATGGCGGAGTATTTCCGCGGCTGCCCCCGCTTCCAGCTTGCGGCCAATGCGCCTGTAGTTGCCGTGGAAGCCGCCAAGACATACGCCTATAAGGTGAAGGTGGACGGCGGCGGCGTTTCCAGCCAGGCAGGCGCGGTGCGCCATGCCATCGCGCGCGCGGTAGCCACGTTTTCGGAAGCGGACCATAAAACGGTCAAGAAACTGGGATACCTCACCCGCGACGCCCGCATGGTGGAGCGTAAAAAGCCGGGCCGCCCCAAGGCGAGACGGCGTTTCCAGTTCTCCAAACGTTAATTGTTTCCGAGCGTTTGCAAAGGCGCGTTCTCCTCAGGAGAACGCGCCTTTTTTTTGGCATAATTTCCCGCGGCCAGCCAGCGGAATTTGCCAGCGGCCAGCTTACCCGGAAATTGCAGTTGGATTGCGGAATTCGGCGGTGGCTGGCGGGACATTCCTGTGCATAATTTTCCTTACATACCCTGCGGGTATGCTCGTCAAATTCTGCGTCGGACTGTCCGCGCCAGCCGCCGCCTCGGTTCTCGCAACCAACTGCAATTTCCGGGTTAACCTCAATGCCAGGAACTTAAGAGCCGTTTGTATTGGGGGAATAGGCATTTTGATGTGTTGTATAAAATGGTGAAAGCTGTCCCGATGCGATAATTGTGTTTTCACTGCCCGTCGAACACGGCAATCGCCGATATTGCTTGCGTGGTAAATGTAAAATGGGCAGTTCCGTCTGTCACGACGAGAAATCGGCTTAAGTTCCTGGCATTGGGGTTAACCTGAAAGTTTCAGTTGGCGCGAGGACCGAGGCGAAAAAGCGCAAAATAATGACGAACAAAATTATCCGCGCGCGCCTCACTGCGCGAAAGGATAATTTTGTGAAGGCAGTATGAAGCGATTTTGAGCCGAATCCCGCAATCCAACTGAAACATTCAGGTTAAAAATGGCTGCGTTGCAAATCGCTTGCTTGCCGGCGGTGTGCCGCGTTCTTGGCGCCTTGCCTCAAAATCTGTCAGCCAGCATGTCAAGGAATTATTGGAAGCTCACTAAAATCCGATAGAGCGCAATATGGCGCGCAACTGGTCCAGAGTTATTTTGCCGGAGCGGTAGTCCTCAACCGCTTTGTCGGCGGATTTGTAGGTTTCGGATTCCGTTCTGCGCGGGGCGGCCTGCGGCTTTCCGCCGCCGAAATCCACTTTGAGCGAAAACCGCTGCGCGGAGCCGAAATCGCCCATCGGCACATAGGCGTAATCCAGAGTGTATTTTTTTGAAAACAGCAGCCCAACTCCCGCGCTTAGGCCGCCGCCCATCCCCTCGTCTCGGCTGAACTGCCAGCCGGCGCGCAGATAGAATTTCCCGACTTCCGCGCTCTCGCTGACGGCATATTCCCCGCCGGCGCAGTAGCGCGGTTTCGCGCCGGAGGCCAGGGGCCGCTCCATCTCCCCTGCCAGCGCAAGCGCATTGCCAAACAGCCGCACTGCAGCCCCGCCGCGGAAAGAGCCTTTCATCGCGGCGGACTCGTTGTAAAGCGCGATGCTGCCGCCCCAGTCGCGCAACGCGGCGGCCAGCGATACCGGGCCGCGGGTATAGACCGCGCCTATGTCGGCGGCGGGCGCGCCGGCGCCGTAATCGTCCATTTTCTCTCCGACATATTTAAGCGCCGCGCCCGCCGCGATATTGCCGCGCCTGAAGGCCAGCGCGCCGCCTGCGGAATAGGAGGAGTATCCGTATGTCCCCAGATTGTTGCCAGCGCCGTCCATACGCTCTATCGCGCCGGAGGAGAAATACCCGCCGCCAAGCCCAAGCGTGAAATCTCCCGCAGGCGCGGCGAAGGCGGCGTAGCTGCTGCCCATATCCTCCACCCACGACACGCGCGAAAGCGCGGCCTGCGGCGCGCTCATAAACGCAAGCCCCGCCGGGTTGTGGTAGAAGGAAAACACATCATCCCCCAGCGCGGAATAAGCTCCGCCCATCGCGGCAGAGCGGGCGGAAGGGTCTATCTCCAGCCAGGCGGCGGGGGTTGTGCCCTCGCCGCAAAACGCGGGGGCCGCCAGCGCGGCCAGAATTGCTGCGGCGCGAATTACCATAAAATCCCCGCCTTGCCGGTGCGGGTGCAGTCCCGCGCCTTGACCGAGTAGATATAGACGCCGCTGGCCATGTGCTCGCCGGAGGAATTTCTGCCGTCCCACAGCCCTGTGGTCATGCCGGAGGGATTGTCCATAATCCCGTCGCCGACTGTAAGTTTGCGCGCCAGCTTGCCGGAAACAGTGTATATCCGTATTTCCGGCGCGGCAAATCCGGGCAGGTTGGCGAATTTAACCCCGCCGTCGGAACCGGGCTTTGACGGATTGGGATACACCTTCAGCGCGGCCAGCAGATTGTCGCCGCTCATAGTAACGCCGCCCTTGCCGTAGGCCTTGAGGCAGATATTGGACGGGTATACAAGCGAGGCCGCGTCTGTCCAGGCAGTGCCGTCAACGCTCACATAGCCGCGCCCGGACTGCGGCGCGGAGGCGGAGCTGTAGCCGTCTATCGCCAGCTCCACCGGAATGACAAAATCCGTATCCGGCGGGCTTACTATGCGCACTACCACCGAAAACCTGTCTTTGTAAGCGACATTCACGCCGGTTACCGGCAGAGTGTGGAACCCCGCTTCCGCCAGCACGCCGGCGGTTGAAAACGCCAGTGTCCCGCCCGCCGGCGAAGCTGCGGCGCCGCCCGTGTACACCTTCATCTCGTAAGACGTGGCGGGCGAATAGGTGTAAAAGCCCGCGCCGGTTATCGCCTCGGACGAGGCGGTGGAGGTGAACATATTGGCAAACCATGTTCCGGTCGCTGACGGATAAGAGTACGCCCAGCCCAGCGGATCGTACTGATACGACCTGTCGTAATTGGAGGTGTTGTTCGCGCCAAACACCGCGCCGAAATAGGCGGTATCGTCCGCAATGCGCGCGGCGAAGGCCGCATCATAATAGGACACGTAGAAATAACCGGCGTTCCCCCAGCCGGTTCCCCAGCTGTTTTTGACCAAAAAAGCGCCGTTGCCCGCCGGATGTACGATGAAATTGGACAGCGGGTAGTTGTCGTCCCAGCCGATTATTGCGACTTCATGAAGGCCGTCATAGCCCCCCGAGGAGTAATAATAGGAGCTCGTCGCGCTGTTATAAGCGCCGCCGCTCCATTTCATCATCACCGCAACCGCGCCGTAATTTACCACGGCGTTTTTGATGCCGTTGTTGTCCGCCGGACCGGTCCGCGGCGGAATGTAAATATGGTTCTGCGCATGCTTTGACGGCGCAAGCCCCGTCGGCGAGTGATTGGGGGAATCAACATACGGGTCCTGGCTTTCAAGCACGGGGCCGCTCCAGCGCAGCAGATAGGCCGACGACATGTCTATATTGCCGCCGTCGCAGGCGCCGACGTCGAAACCGTGGGTGTTTTTAAGGTTGTTTTCCGAAAAATCCCATGTCTCGCCGGTAAGCAGATAGGATTCCAGCGAGCCCATCGTCGCAAAAGCCCAGCAGCTTCCGCAATTTCCCTGGTCGCGCACGGCGGTTACCTTGCCGTACGTGCGCAGGTCGTAGCTGGACGGCGGCGCCGCCCCGGATAACGGTTTGGGCCCGCCCCCCGCCGGATAGCGCGAATAAAAAGCGTTGATGGGCGAAGGGATGGCGCCGAAACGCCCGGCCCCGCCCGGCTTTGCCGCGCCGGACACTCCCCTGACGCGGGCGATAAACTCCCCGTTCATGCCCGGCGGGTACTGCGGTTTGTCCTGCGCCGCGGCGCAGGCCGGCAGAAAAAGCAGAAAAGCCGCGATTCTCATTTCAATATCCTCTCAAGCCATTCAAGGGCTGTTTTCCGGTCCGAAAATTCGCCGCGCCACTGCGCCGCCGCCGCCCTGTCCATGATTGCCGACAGCGCGGGGCCTTTAACCCCTGATTTTGCCGCGTCCGCGGGCAGCAGCAGCCGTTCCGGGGCGGCGGGCGGCAGTTGCGGGTACAGGGCGCGTATTATTTCCAGCTCCGCGCCGCCAAGCGGCCTGCGGGGCGATGATTGCGCCAGCAAAACCGCGGCTGCGTTTTTCGCGGGCGCGGAGATGGCGCGCTCCAGCCGCAGCGAGGCGATAAACTCCGGCCCGTCCCTTCCCATGGCGCAGGCCAGAACGCCAAGCCTGCGCCCCGCGCCGGAGACTTTCGCTGCGGCCTCATGCCAGCGCAGCTTCGGATGAAGGAACGCGCCAAGCCCGCTTTTTTCCATCATGCCAAAGGCGGGGCGCGGGTCCGACTCGTCCAGAATAATCATAAGCTCCCGCGCCAGCCGCTCGCGCGAAAGCCGCGCCGGCAGCTCTTCTTTTATAGCCTGATAAAACAGTTTCTCCGTCCCGCTTTCCAGCCGCCAGCCGAATCTTCCGGCGAAGCGGCACGCGCGGTAGAGCCGGGTGGGGTCGTCATAAAAACTTCTGCCGTGCAGGACGCGCAGCAGTCCGGCTTTGCTGTCGGCAGCCGCGCCCAGCGGGTCCAGCAGCTCGCCGAAATTTTCCGGCAGCAGGTTCAGCGCGGCGGCGTTGGCGGCAAAATCGCGGCGCAGCAAATCCTCGGCTATGGAAGCGGGCCGCACCCTCGGCAGCGCGGCGGGACGGGCGTATGTCTCGCTGCGCGCTCCGGCCAGGTCAACGCGCAGCCCGCCCGGCAGTTCCGCGCAGAAGGTGCCGAAAGCCCCGTAACTTTTAACACTCGCTCCCTGCCCGCGCAAATGCCGCGACAGCGGCTCCGCCCCGCCCTCGCAGACGATATCAATATCTTTGGTGTCGCGCCCCAGCAGCCAGTCGCGCGCGCAGCCGCCGACGGCCCAGCAGCGCAAACCCGCGCCGGCGCAGAAGCGGCCCGCATCCTCAAGAAATCCGCGCCATTTTTTAGGCGGAGACAGCAGCATGTAATCTTATATCAAAAAAGCTAGAATGCCGTAACTATGGCCAAGAAAATACTTGTCATCGGCGCGGGGCCGGGCGGCTATCCCGCCGCGCTGCGCGCGCGCGAGCTGGGCGCGGAAGTGGTCCTGGCGGAAAAATCGCTTGTGGGCGGAACCTGCCTCAACTGCGGCTGCATCCCGTCCAAGTCATTTATAGATTCGGCGCACAGGCTGTATGCGGCCTCGCAGCTTGGAATGATTCTTGACGGCGACATCCCGTCCCGTGTTCAGGCCGCGCTTTCCTGGGAGAAGGTGCAGTTCCGCCGCAAAACCGCGCTGGACAAGCTGCGCTTTGGCCTGCGCCGCCTTATTGAATCAAAGGGAATACGGCTTGTTGAGGGAACCGCCTCTTTTATCTCGCAAAACGAGGCGGAGATAAAAACCGCCTCCGGCGCCCTGCGCGAGAATTTTGACGCCGCGATAATAGCCGCCGGCACTTCGCCTTTTTACCCCAAGCCTTTTGACGCGCATAAATCCGTCCTGCTGGACAATGAAAATGTGTTCTCGCTGCAAAGCAGGCCGCAATCCGTCATTCTGATAGGCGGCGGCGTCATCGGGCTGGAGTTCGGCTGCATTTTCCACGCGCTGTGCGCGGAGGTGCATATAGTGGAGATGCTGCCCGCTCTGCTGCCGGGGGAGGATGAAGCCGTCTCCCGCGCGCTGGCGGCCTCTTTTGAAAAACGCGGCATAAAGCTGCACTTGGGCGTTACCGCGGCTGCATTGTCGGTTGAAAACGGGATGAAGACCGTTACCCTTTCCTCCGGCGTTCAATTGCAGGCACGGGAGGTGATGGCGGCAGTGGGCAGAGTCGCGGAATTATCCTCCCTGGGGCTGGATAAAATAGGCGTTCCGTGGGACCGCAGGGGCATAAAGGTTGACGGCAGGCTGCGCGCCGCCGGTAAAGGCAATATTTACGCAGTAGGCGACGTAAACGGCCTGCTGCTGCTTGCCCATGCCGCCTCCGCCCAGGGCGAGCTTGCGGCGGAAAACATCATGGGCGAAGGCGGCGATTACGACGGTTCCCTGACCCCGCGCTGCGTTTATTCGTGGCCGGAGGCCGCCTCCATAGGCATCAGCCGCGCGGAGGCCGAAAAGCGCGGCATTGCCGCAAGGTCGGGCCGCGCGTTCTTCGCGGCATCGGGTCGCGCCATGACGCAGGACGAGACTGAAGGCTTTGTCCAGATTGCAAGCGAAACCGGAACCGGCAGGATACTGGGCGCGCAGATAGTAGGCTTTGGCGCGGGCGAGCTGATACATATAATCGCCGTCGCCATGCGCGCGGGATTGCGCGTCAAAGAGCTTGCCGCGCTTACCTTCGGCCATCCCTCAATGTCGGAGACCATCCGCGAAGCCGCCCTGCGCTGACCCAATTGTGGAAAAAGCGGCGCGCCGCCCGGTTTACCGGGCGGCGCGCCGCTTTTCAATTGCTGGTCAGGCGCAGACCGGAGTTTTCTTCGACGCTTTCAGGCACAGCGCGGCGCGGATTTTGGCCGCCATGTCGGTCTTTTCCCAGGTGAATTGCGGCCTGCCGAAATGGCCGTAGGAGGCAGTGTCGCGGAACACGGGCCGGCGCAGGTTGAGATGCTCTATGATGCCGCGCGGGGTGAGCGGGAACACCTTGCGCACCGCTTCGGTGATTTGCTCGTCCGGGATTATGCCCGTGTCGTGCGTGTAGACGTAGAGCCCCACGGGCTCGGCCACGCCGATGGCGTAGGCCACCTGCACGGTGCATTCCTCCGCGCAGCCGGCGGCTACGATATTTTTGGCGATATAGCGCGCCATATAGGCGGCGGAACGGTCCACCTTCGTCGGATCCTTGCCGGAGAACGCGCCGCCGCCGTGCGCCGTCCTGCCGCCGTAGGTGTCCACGATGATTTTGCGGCCCGTCATCCCGGTGTCCGACTGCGGACCGCCGATTACGAATTTTCCGGTGGGGTTGACGTATATCTTGGTGTCCGCGTCCAGCCATTTGCCCATGACGGGTTTTACTATGGCGTCTATCATCTCGCGGCGGGCTTTTTCGGTTATCTGCTCGCCGGAGCGGTCCAGAATCTGGTCGGTATGCTGGGAGGAGAGCACCACCGTCTCCGCCCGGACGGGCTTGCCGTCAACATACTCTATGGTAACCTGGGATTTGCCGTCCGGCCCCAGATACGGCAGTATGGAGCGCCGCCTCACATGCGCAAGCCGCATTGTAAGCTGATGCGCAAGCGAAAGCGTGAGCGGCATGAGTTCCTTTGTCTCGTTGCAGGCGTAGCCGACCATGAGGCCCTGGTCGCCGGCGCCGCCGGTGTCCACGCCCTGGCTGATGTCGGGCGACTGCTTGCCGATTACATTTAATACCGCGCAGGTTTCGTGATTGAACCCGTATTTGCTGTGTGTGTAGCCGATGTCTTTTATGACGGAGCGGGTGAGGCCGTCTATGTCAATCCACGCATTCGTGGTGATTTCCCCGCCAACGACCACCATGCCGCGCGTTATATAGGTTTCGCAGGCGACGCGGGCCTTCCTGTCGCGCTTGAAAATTTCGTCAAGGACGGCGTCCGAAATCTGGTCGCAGACCTTGTCGGGATGGCCTTCGGTTACAGATTCGCTGGTGAAAAAGCACTTCCCTTTTTTTATCATGACGGGATCTCCTTTATGCCCAACATATACATTTTACCCGTTTTCCGCGCCCGGAGGCAAGAACCAGAATTATCCAATGCAAGATGAGCCTGAAGGAATGCTCGTTTCCAACACAAGATGAGCCTGAACCGCGCTGAAATCGTCCGTTTGCGCTCTGTCGTTCGTAAACTAAGCCATGACGCTGGAAATG
>JBAZJT010000032.1 GCA_041651175.1 Elusimicrobiales bacterium
GTTTGACGCTCATCATCCCCTCCCTCCTGTCCGAAATTAGCATTTTCCCAGACAGGGTAACTTTTGGGTTCGGGAGGGTCAAAATTCACTGCAACTTCCGGGTCAAATTTGCCTGCAACTTTACACTTTGGGAATTTGATTGTATCTGCATCATGCGGGGTAATAAGACCTTGCTGTACCGCTTGCTTCAGTCCTATTTTTACATCATGCGGATGCATATTACCCTCCGCCAGCATATCTTTTATCGTGCGCAGCGGGGTAGTAACCCAATAGCCTTGAAATTTGCTGATGTCGGATTGGGGAAGCTTTGCTCGGTGAAGCACAAGAATCGGAGGAAGTTTATTATGCTTTCTGAACGAAGGCGGAACGGTCATGTATATCTTGGCCGGGTTTACATCCGTAAGGTCATATAGCGAAAGCGCGGTTTCGTGGGAGTAGACGCCCTGAATGATGCCCTTTCTGTCTGCAGACCACAGCGACCACATAACAAGGTCAGGACGGTCTGCCAGCGGGAATTTGGCAAGCCGGTATATCCCGCGTTTGGCCCGAATCCATTCGCCTGTCTTGGCATAGAAATAAGAGGCATTCCGGCTATAACCAGCTAGGAGCGCCTGTTTTTGCGTGAAGTAGCCCTGCTGCTGTTCAGCAGTATTGAATAGTTTCTCTGCCGCCTCTCTATCTTTTGGCATACACAATATCCTCAATCATTGTGTATATTGTGCATTATTGAGACAGGGCTGGCAACAGGTTTGGGCTATTGTTGCCGTCTATACACTTATATCAACAGAACTTTCAGGCAGGCAAATCGCACCTTTATTGAATTATTTAGTTGGCAGTTTTGTGGAAAGTACTTCTGATGGGAGTGGAACAGAGGTTCTATCTATTGTCCTGCCCGGGCACCGGGCATCCGCATAGACAGAACTTAAAGCCAAAATAAAGTTGCGTATTTTTGAGTTCTACCGATGACAAGTTTCACTAATTTGTCAATTCCACGGATTGATGGACGGTTCTGTCTATCGTCCTGACCGGGCTACCATTCATGTTCCATAGCTAGAACCGGAATGCGACGGAGAAGGTTCTATCTATCGTACTGTTCGGGGAGCACTTTACAAAAGTACTACAAAAGTTAAGCAAAAAACCTACAATTATATTTTTCTCGTCGGAGAAATCGCTTGCGGAAATTAGCCATTTTCGCGCGCGCGGGTTGTCAAAATGCTTGCAAAAATGATGCAAAGGGCAAGCTGCTCGCCAAAGTTTGCGATTCTTGCGGCTATATTTTCCGGTAGCGGGTGCTTCTGCCCAATCCTATGCGCTCAATCCTTTTGAGCCGCAACAGCTTATCCAACGCCTGATTGACCGTGGGTCTGGCGACCTTCGTAGCTTTTGCCATCTCGCCCGGCGAGGCATCCCTGACGGTTTGCAGGTACTGCCAAATCGCCAGCTGCTTGCCAGATAAAATCTTCTCGATATTCTCCTGCGACAAAAGCTCAACAGCCATAATTGACTGTTTCAGGAATGCCGTCAAAAAGAAATCCAGCCACGGGGAGATGTCCTCGCGCTTGGTCTTTATCGTCTTCTGGCTTTTACGCAGGGCAAGATAATAGTCGGCCTTGTTGTCCTCAACCAGCTTCTCATGGGATGTATACGGCATATACAGATATCCCTCTTTGAGCAGAAGCAGATTTGTCAGAATACGGGACAGTCTACCATTGCCGTCCTCAAACGGGTGGATATTCAGAAACTCCACGATAAAATTGCCGATAATCAGCAACGGCGGATATTTGCGCTCTTCCAGCGCGGCTTTAGTCCACTCGGTCAGTTCCAGCATCTCTTTCGGCGTAAGATAGGCTGGCGTAGTCTCAAATAGCGTGGCTATCGGCTTGCCATCGGCATCCACCATTTTGACGGTGTTCTCTTTTTTCTTGTATTCGCCACGGTGAAGCTCGTCTTTGCCGGTATATTTCAAAAGCTCCTTGTGGAAATGCTTTATCACGTTCTCACCGAAGCCTATATGCCGCCAAGAGTCAAAAACATTCTCCAGAAGCTCGTAATAGCCTTTTACTTCCTGCTTATCGCGGTCCATGAATTTCTGCATGGAAAGGCCGCGAACCAGCTTTTCAACATCCTCATCGGATAGCTTCGCGCCCTCAATGCGGGTGGACGCGCCGGTGGATGTTACCAGAACCGACCTCTTCAGCCTGCCCAGCACTTGCGGGTTAAGCTGCGCTCCGGCTATCCAACGGCCCTTCAGCTCGTCTATCTGGGAGAGCTTGCTCCAGACGGCTGCAGGGATATTTTCCAGTCTCTGTTCAAAACGTTTGTTTTGGGTCATAGTTAATCCTATATTTCAGCTATATAAGATTATATAAGATTGCGGGCAAGTCGGCATGCCGAAACTGAGGGACAAACTTTATCGGCAAAATATCGGCAATACTTAGATGCGTTATCGGCAATGCCACCAGCGGTTACTGTGACATGCTATGACACGCTACTGTGACATGGCATCGCAAAGGCGGCGGCTTTTAGGATTGGGACATGGATATAGGACATTATGCGCCATTTCCAATGAAAGGTTCTATCTATTGTCCTGCCCGGGCACCGGGCATCCGCATAGGTAGAACGTAAAGCCGAAATAAAGTCGCGTATTTTTGAGTTTTACCGACGCTAAATTCTACAGACTTGCCGCTTGGACTACTGCCCGGATGGTTCTGTCTATCGTCCTGCCCGGGGGTACCGGGTATTCGCATAGATAGAACCTCAAGCCCACATGAACCCGACGGAGAAGGTTCTATCTATCGTACTGCTCGGGGAGGCAATATGACCGGCAAAACGTTGAAATCGCGCTACTTGAGCCTCAAGCAGGACGGCTCAGAGATGTACGTGGAAGACGTCGCGCTGACCGGAACGACCGAGGATTACATCCCCATTGCGCTTGAGAAGCTGGAGATAGTCCGCAAAACCCTGCCGAAAGCGAAATGGAGCATCACGATAGAGGTGCAATTCACCGACGGTAGCTATCGGAGCAACAAACGCTATTACACCGTCCGCGACGCAGAGACCGGCAAAATCACAAACGCGGAGTTTTAACGGAGACGCTATGAAAATCCGATTATCCGTAGACGTGGAAATCAGAATGGGACAAGGCCCCGAAACCGGCATAAGCCTCGTCGGCTACATGCCCGACGGCACGACATACGCCGAGCTGGTCCGCGTATTCGGCAAACCCCGCCCGTTCGCATTCCCAAGCGGCAAAAGCAAGATTGAATGGGTCGGCAAAATCAACGGGCTGGAATTTAGCATCTACGACTACAAATCCGCCGTCATACCCGAAAAGAATACCGACTGGCACATCGGCGGCAAAAGCGAACTGACGGCAAAGCTGCTGTCCGCATATTTCAGGGCGCAATTTCACTGCGAAGGAATGTGTACACCGGCAAGGCGACGCATACCAAAAACCATTCTTGAGGCAAACGGAAACCGTTAAAAAGCGACAGAGCGTTTTTTATTCTATGGATGAAAATGTAAAATACCACAGGGGCAATGCAATGATGATTTGAGGAGGGAGCATATGGGTCATTCTTATACATTGAAAAACAGCAAATCCGAGGAAGCTCGGCTGAGCGCTCAGGCAAAGACACTTTACGGGGGAGCGGGGATTTTCAATCGGTTGCTGAAAAATGGATATAAAATTCTAGACGTGGGTTGCGGAACCGGAGTAATAGCGGAACATATAGCCTCAAACTTAGGGGACAGCCAAGTTTTTGGCATTGATATTGACGATGAAAAAATCAAGGGAAACACGCTGAAATATGGTCACAAAAATCTCAAGTTTGATGTGGGCGATTGTTACAAAATCCCGTATCCCGATAACTATTTTGATGCGGTTTATTGCCGCTTTTTGCTGATGCATCTTGATGAGCCGCAAAAAGCGGTAAAAGCGATGGCGCGGGTCGTGAAAAAGGGCGGGATAGTTTTGGCGCACGAGGGTTTGCATGACGCGATTTGGATTTCCCCGCCCCGTCCTCGCTTTACAAAATTTATCAAGGCATGGATGCGAAAAATGGCCGCGCTCGGACAAGACTGTTCCGTCGGACTGCGTCTCAACGCGCTGTTTGAAAAAGCGGGGCTTGACGGCATTAACATTGACATCAAAACGCATGGGGCCATCGGCTCCTGCAATGACTTCAATGCGTATATGGAAAACTGGAAACAACATTTGCCCAGTTTAAAATCCTCCATGAAAAATATTCTGACTGAAAAAACTGTCGCTGAAATTGAGCGGGAGTTGTCCGATTTTGATTCCTCTCACTACTATCTGGAATTAACCGTTCTGGCGAGCGGGCGAAAATGAGTAGAAAGATATTTATCTTTTTGGGATTATTTTTTCTCGGACCGAATGTATACGCGGGAGAAAAAATAGTTCGCGCTTTCATAGCCATAAAACCGTCGCAGTCATTTCATCCCAATGACAATGTTGACGGTATAAGCTCGGATCATCTAAACCAGATATACGACACGCTGTTTTGGATTGATTATGATGGCAGTTTGCAGCCCAATCTGGCGACAAAATGGACACATACCAATTGGAAACAGATGCAGGAAAAGTGATAGATTAAATAGGGGGACCGTAGGTGCGTTTTTTCTGGCCTGCGTAATATGATGCTTCTGCCGCATTCGGCGGCCTGTAGCCAAGCGCCGAATGCAGGTAACTGCCGTTGTATCCTTCTATCCAGCTTTCCGGTTCCTTCGCCAGCTCTTGCGGACTCTGCCATTCTTTCAGCCAGATAAGCTCTTCTTTCAGTGTCCTGAACATCCGTTCCGTGTCCGCGTTACCTTTCGGGTTGTTATAGCCCGTGAACGCCTGCTTCACGCCCATTGCCGCGCACGCTTCCATAAATCCCGCCGAGGTCGGCTGGCTCCCGTTATCGCTCATCAGGTTTACGCCGTGTCCCCGTATGCCGTCAGGGAACTGCTGGTTTGCAGCCATGTTCAGCGCCATCAGCCAGTGCTTTGCGCGGCTTATCCAGCAAAGCTTCACGCACCAGTCTATGTGGATAATATAGAGAAATTGCACAGCATGGCGTTTCTGCTTTCCTTCGACATAGGTCCTCGGGCACTTGCAAAAAAATCCGCCTCGTGCTATATATGTGTATGAGGATATCATGATGCGGAAAAATAGCGTCTTTTTCGCGCTGGCTTTTGCGGCTTTTGTGTGCGCCGCGCCGCGCTGCGCGTCCGCGTCAACCGTGTTATCCGAGCTTAAGGGCCTGGGCGGGGACATCGCCGAGCCGCCCATGCCGCAGGACCCCAAACCCGACAACGATTTGCAGCCCGGCCGGGAAAGCGAATGGACGGTGATGGTCTATATCAACGGCAAAACCGACCCCCGGGGCGAGGTTGACCAGGCCATAAAAAGCATGGAGCAGGCCGGCTCCACCAAGGACGTCAAGATAGTCGTGGAGGCCTCCCGCAACGACTGGAACGACAACGGCAGGATCTGGTCCGGCAGCAAGCGGCTTTTCATCGCAAATCCCGAAGACAATCTGCGCACGGTGACGCTCCAGAGCAAGGAGCGCTCCGACAAAGACGACTGGCGCAATATAGCCAAATTCGCGGTCTATGCGAAGAAAAATTTCCCTGCCCGGCATTACATGGTGGTCCTCTGGGACAGGGCCGCGCTGAAACCGCTGCAGAAAAGCTCCGCCGGCGCCCGCGACGGCGACGCGGAGGATGCCGAATCCTCCGGCGCGGAAATAGGCGGCGGGGGGGACAACACGGTGGTGGAGATGGGCGAGGTCATGCAGCGCATTTCGCGCACGCTGCGCAAGAAGATAGACATATTCGCGCTGGACGCCGGCAACATGGCCGACGCCTCCGTGAACGCGCAGATATACAATAACACCGAGTATATCGTTTCCGCGCAGGGAGACTGCTTCAATCTCCGCTACGAAAAATTTCTGGGCGCGCTGCGCAAGTCGCCTTTCATGCAGGGCGATGATGTGGCCAAGTCGGCAGTGTTCTCATACCGGGACTATTACAGCGTGGCCAGCAAAAAGCCCACCACCCTTTCCGCCGTCAAGTCGGAGAAAATGCGCGAGCTGGCGCAGTCGCTGCGCAGCTTGTCGGAAAAGGGGCGCAGGCAGGGCGATGTGTCCGCCATGAAAAAACTGCGCCCGCTGGAGTTTGAATTCAAGGATGAATCCGGCCAGACCAACACAGATTTCAAGGATTTGGGCGATTTCGCCAAACTTGGTTCCGGCGCCAAATCCGGCGTGAAGGACGCTCCCCTGCGCCAGGCGCTCAAAAACATCAGGCGCGCGCTGTCGGGGCAGTCGCTGGTGATAGCCAACGGTCCGACGGGGAAATACAGGGGCAAGGCCACCGGCATTTCCGTCTATCTGCCGAAGAAGGATTACAAGAACGAGTTTGACGCCACCGCTCTGGCCAAGGATTCGGACTGGGACAAGTTCGCAAAGAAACTGGCCGGCAAAGACGGGCAGGGCGATTCCGCGCAGCCCGCCGGCGGGGGCGATGCTTCCGGCGGAGAAAATCAGGGCGGACAGGGCCAGCCGCCGCAGGACGGCGGAACGGAATCCCAGGAATAACCGCAGTCAGGCCGTAATGTCGGTTCCCAGCCATTTGCCGGAGCGGAATCGGAAGTAAAACACCGCCGCCACCACGAACACATAAAAAATCATCCACAGCCATACCAGTTCCATGCCGGCGTGCAGTTTGTTTATAAGGTAATAGGAGGGGGGCACAAACAAAGTCCATGCGCAGATGGTGGCGGCCGCCATCTGAAAGCGCGTGTCTCCGGCGCCGCGTATGGCGTCGCTGTAGATTATGCCTATCCCGTCAAAAATTATGAAAACCGCCAGCAGCCGTATCAGCGGGAGGGCGGCCCGCTCCACTGCGGCGAACTGCGCGTCCCCGGCGGCGCCGAACATCCCGGTAAACAGCGACGGCGCGGCAAGCAGGCACAGCGCGACCCCGCCCAGATATAATACCGCCAGCTTCACCGCGCTGTTGACCGAACGCACGGCAATATCCGGCCGCTTGCCGCCGATATACTGGCCCACAAGGGTCTGGGCCGCCATCCCTATTCCCAGCACCGGCATGAAGGCCATCATGTTTATGGAGAATATGATGTTGTTTGCCGCCAGCGCAGCCGCGCCGGCATTGCCCACCAGGAAAATGAACACCGTAAACGATGCCACATCCAGCATGAAGCCTATGCCGTTGGGCGTGCCGTATTTCAGCATCTGCATCAGCACGTCCGGCCTGGGGGACAGCAGCTTTGCCGTGCGGTATTTGCGCCTGTTCCGCGCCGACAGTATAAGCGCAAGATACGCCGCCGCCATTATCGCGTTTCCGGCTACAAGCGCGTAGGCCGCGCCGCGTATCCCCATGCCCAGGAAGAAAATCAGCAGCCATGAAAGCAGTATGTTGGCCCCGTTGCCGGCCAGGTTCACCGCCATTGTTATTTTCGTCCTGCCCCTGCCGGTGAAAAACGAGGAAAGCGCCGAGTTAAGCGGCAGCAGCCAGCCGCCCAGCATCAGTATGGCGAAATACTGCCGCTCCAGTATCTTAACCGCAGGCGCATGGCCGCTTGCGTTTATTATGTAAAGCCCCAGCGGCAGCATGGCCGCTATCGCGGCGCCGGATAACAGTGAAAGCCATGCCCCCTGCCAAAGCGACACGCTCATCCGCGCGTATCTTTTCCCGCCGTAATGCTGGGCCACAAACACATTCGTGTATCCGGCCAGCCCCATAAAAAAAGTCATGAACGCGAAAGAGAGAATGCCCGCCGGCACGCAGGCCGCCAGCGCGTCGCTGCTTACGCGGGAGAGGAAAATGCGGTTGACCACCTGCATTATGGTTGACGACGCGGTGGAAACCGACAGCGGATACGCCAGCCGCCACACCTGGGCGATTCCGCCCTCCTCCGCGCGGCTGGAATTTGCGTGCCTGCGTTCCATGTCTGTCTGCATAGCTTTCAACCGCGCCGGCCTGCCGGCGCCGTCCGCCGGAACTGGGGGGACCTCAAGTCTATATTATCGCAATATACCAGCCGCCGCGCACGGGCCGTTATGCCTATCCCGGAAAACAGGGCTCCGGCGGGCTTTTGCGCCGGGGCAAAACTTTGTACATCTATAAGATATGGGCAAGAAGCGCAGACTGGAAATGGAGACGCGGCAGCAGGCCCTGTCCGCGCGCGAAAGCAGGCTTAAATGGCTGCTGCTGGCAGTGCCGCTGGCCGTGTCGCTGGCGGTTTATTCCAGCTCCTTCGGCAATACGCTGCTTTACGGCGACGACGAGAACATAATCCTTCGCAACCGCTACCTTGACGGCTGGCAGTACCTGCCCGACGTGTTCCGCGGCAGCCTTATGAGCGGCTCCGGCGCGCCCTGCAACTTCTACAGGCCGCTTCAGACCGTTCTGTATATGCTGATAACGCAACTGTTCGGGCGCGGGCCCGTGTGGCCGTATCATCTGGCAAACACCGTGCTGCACGGGCTGGCGGGCGCGCTGCTGGCGGTTATGCTGTTCATGCTCATCAAGCGGGCGGCGGAGGGGGGGAGTTGCGCGGCAGGGGCGGCCCGCGCCGCCGGCGCGGAATTTCCGGGATGGCATGTCTGGCTGGCGCTGGCCGGCGCGCTGGTATGGACGGTGCATCCGATTCATGTGGAGGAGGTGGCCCAGCCCACCGGCACGCAAAGCCCGATGCACGGGTTTTTCATGCTGGGGGTTTTCGTGTGCCTGCTGCGCGCGCTGCGCGCGCGCAAGGCTCAGGGCGGTTACGGCCCGTGGCTGCTGCTGATGAATGCCGCGCTTGCGTTTGGACTGCTGTCAAAAGAGAGCGCGGCGGCGGCGGCGCCGGTGGCGCTGCTGCTGCATCTGGCCTGGTGCCGGCTGGGCGGAGAAAAGCCGGGGGATTTGGCGAAGATACATGCGCCGCTGTGGATTATAACCGGAGTTTACGTCGCGTTGCGGCTGACGGTCCTTAATTTCGGCGGCACATTGGATTTCTACTCGCGCGGGAACATTTTCACCGAGAATTTCTCTTACCGGTTCTACACCCTGCTTGCCGCCCTGGGCGAGGGGGTGCGCGTGTTTTTCTGGCCTTCCGGGCTGCATCCTGAAAGAAGCTGGCCTGTGTTTACGGATATGTCTGCGCCGGGCGTATGGGTTTCGGCCCTGCTGCTGTCGGCCTGCGGGATTTGGGCTGCGCTGCGCTGGCGCAGGGGCGCCGCGCTGCCGGGACTGGGGCTTGGTTTTTTCCTGATAGCCTATATGCCGATGAGTAATCTGGCCGCCAAAATAAATTACCTCTTCTGCGAACACTGGTTCTACATCCCGTCTGCGGGGCTGGCGCTGTTGGTTTGCGCTATTGCGGCGCGTTCCCGCTCCGCCTCCGGGTTGACGGCGGCGCTGCTTGTTCTGGCTGTGCCGCTTGCCGCAGCGGCCTATGCGCGCAACCCGAACTGGCATGACCCGGAAACCTACTGCCGCTTTGTGCTGAAATGGGAGCCGCGGTCCGCCAAGACATGGAACAATCTGGCCATGGCGCTGGACGCGCGCGGCGACCAGCCCGGCGCGGCGGACGCCTATAACCGCGCCATTTCAATTTCGGACGAATATCCCCATACGCATTACAATCTGGCGCAGCTTTACCGGCGGCAGGGCAGGGTGAAAGAGGCCGTCGCCGAATATGAAAAAGCCCTGGCCATGTCGCCGGGATTTTACTATGCGCATATGCCGCTGGCGGAGATTTATTTCAGCGCCGGCCAGCCGGGAAAAACGCTGGAGCATTTGCTGAAGGTGAAGGAAATCTACCCGCTGTATCCCGATATAGACGCGGTTATCGCGCGGGCGCGGGCGCAAGTCCGCTGACAAAGCCGCCCCAGCCGGTTTGCCGGGCGAAGTCCAGGTCGCTGTACTTGTTGGCGGCTTCAAGGAGCGTGCCGGGCCGGCCCGGTATGTTGATGGCAAGGCCGCGGGCGCGGGAATAATCCTTGCCCGTCCTGTCCTTGCAGAAGCCGGTGTTTTTTATCACCAGTTCATTGGAAACGTATCCGGAAATTCCCAGCGAAAGCTCCCGCAGCTCCGCCGCCTGCGGAGGCAGCGCGGCGGCGTATATCTCCATAAAATTTCCCAGGTCGGCGTAAGAGGAAATGCTTTTGTCCGGGTCGCTTTTCTCGTCGCCCAACTCCATGCGCAGCACGCCCTCGCGGGCGGCGCTAAGCGCTTTGTTGCCGCCGGAAGGCGTAAGCTCCGCCCATTTGTCCAGCAGTGGCTTGAGGCCCGCAACCCTGTCCGCCCGCACAGCCGAAAGCTGCACGCCGTATTTCGTTTTTTCCAGCATGTCCAGCATGTCGGGGCGGGAATAAAGCTCTTTGAAGGAGTCCACGAAAATTTCGCCCAGCCGCTCCGGCCCCGCGTCCGGCTCGGCCTCCAGGCGGCGCACTATTGCGGCGAAATCAAAGCTGGGAAGCTGTATGACTTCCTCGGAGCCAACTATGACGCGCGCATGCTTTTTCAATTCCCAGTCTATCTCGGCCATTTGCATGAAGCAGGCCATGGTGGCGAACACGTCCACGCCGCCGGCTGACTCCAGCATCTGCTTGAGTTCGGCGGTTTTTACGTAGCTGCCGTTGTCAAAGTCGTGAGAGATGGAACGGTATCCCAGCGTCGGATTTTTAGGGTCCAGCCAGCCCCAGCCGTGGTCCCATACCAGCAGCATGTAGTGTTCCGCCGGGAAATTGGACTTGGCCCAGCGCACAAATCCGGCCAGATGGCGCCAGTCGCCCATGTCGGTCTGGGGGAAAGCCTCCAGCGGCGGGGAGCCTATTCTGGCGGTGTCGGAATCCCTGTGCACGAGATAGCGCCGCGCGCCGGCCCATTTCTCGTCCGGAGAATCCACGCCGGGCCAGCCGCTGCGCCCCAGTTCCGAGGTCACGGCCACCTCCGCCGAGGAGCCGGCCTCCTCCAGCTTGTTCATGTCCTTGAGCGCGTAGGATTCCACGTCGTTTTTGCCGTTGAAGTAAAACATCAGCGTCCATTTGCGCGGCTTGGCATCGGGCGGGGCGGCGTTTGGCGCGGGCAGGGAAGCGGCGGCCTCGCGCATTTCTGAGAGGGGGGGCATCTGAAAACTCTCCGCGCAGGCGGCGGAGGCGAAACCGGATATTAACAGAGCGGGCAGGAGCGGGTTTGTCATCTGTGGACCGCCGTCCGGCGGCGCAAAATTTCAAAACTGCCTGGACCTCCGCATGCTGCCGTTTGCGGCTTTGCGTCGCGCGCTATGCGTCCGGCGGATTTGCGGCGTCGCTTTCAGCTCCGCCGGCGCTGTCCGCCGCATCCGCGCCGGGGCCGAACTGGCCGGCCTGAATGCTTGGCGCATATCGCGGCGCAACGGTTTTTTTGCCGAATACTTCATAGACGGGTTTCTGGTCCCCGTAAGGTGACTTTACCCTGGCAACGAACTTGTCGCCGTATTTGCGGATCGTGAAGCGGTATTCGCCCATCACGGTGGAAACGCCGTTTCGCACCTGCACGGCTGCGTCGGAAAGCGGGGCGCGGTTGAACAGATTTATAAGCACGGTGGCGGATCTTGTTGAAAAGTGAATGTACGGCTCCGTCCGCGTGTCGTTATACTTGAGCATCAGAAGCTGGATGTAAATCTGCTTGTCTTCCACCGGCGCGGTGTCGGTATCTGGAAAGTAGTGCTGGCTGCTGCTTTCGCAGGCGAACATCATTATGGAGTAGCCGGTATCCGGTTTTGCGGCCATGTACCACGTGCCGTACCGCCAGCCCAGCAGGTCGTTGGGAAGAATGCGGTCCGGGGTGCCTTTGGTATAGAGCGCGTCAAGTTTGCCGTACGCGGTGTCCGGTCCCGGCTTGGGGTCTTCCTCTTTCTCCTTATCCTTTTTATCCGCCTTGTCCGAGAGTTCGCCGGTGCCGTAGGGCATGGCGGGGCGCTGGTCATAATCGGCATGGGCGGGGACACCGGCATCCGCGGCAAGCAGGGGGATTTCCTGCGCCATCCGGTCCATGACGCGGCTCATCCGCGCCTGGGCTATTTCGGTGTCGCCGTCAAATTCATCGCCGACCACCTTGCCCATCTGCGCCAGGGCCGGTCCCGCGAAAAACAGTGACGCCGCGATTGCTATTCCAAGTCCTTTCACGCTCATGCTCCGCTGTCAAAATCCTGCCGCACGAATTATACCATACTCCCGCCGCGCCCGCATTGACGCCTGAAAGAGAAACCTCTCTCCGCGGCTGATGAGGATTATATGATGAAGCGCAAAACCCGCGCATGGGCCAAAGGACCTATATTTTGGGTTTCTCAAAAAAATGGCTTCCCGGACGCAAATGCGGCTCCCGGTCAGAGATTTCCCGACGAGCATTTTCCCCGCGGGCCGCAATCCCGTTTTCGCTTTCCAAGCCTTGCCGGGGGATATTTGATAAAATCTGACCGGAGGATTTATGATGCGAATTGTCATGCTTGCGGCGTTTTTTGTGTCATGTTCCGACGCGCGCTCTTTGGCGCAGTCGCGTCCCTGCGTGGCCTGCGGGGGGTTCTACACCGCCGATTCCGGACAGCTTTCCGCCGAGGTGGCGGGGTATTTAAGGAAAGACTCGTCCGGGGTGAAGACGCAGGGGCCCGTTTACGGGCTGCTGGTTCCTCATGCCGGGTACCATTATTCCGGCAAAATCGCGGCGGAGGCGTATGCGCGGCTGACGGGGGATTATGACGTGGTGGCGGTAATCGGCACCGCGCATTATGTCCCGGTGAAGGCCGCTGCGCTGATGAAAGGCGCGTTTGAAACCCCGCTGGGCGCCGTCCCCGTGGACGGAGAGCTCGCCGACAAACTGGCGCAGGACAAGGAACTCTTTGAAATTCAGCCGGAGGCGCACGCGCGCGAGCATTCGGTTGAGGTGCAGCTTCCGTTCCTTATAAAGAAGCTGAAAAAGCCGTTCAAAATCCTGCCAATTGTGCTAAACACCGGAGATTACGACACCGCCGCCAAAATCGGCGCGGCGCTTGGCCGCGCGCTTGCGGGCAGAAAAGCGCTTGTGGTGGTTTCCACCGATTTTTCGCATTATCCTCCGGCGGATACCGCCCGCATAAGCGATTTGTCCGCTCTGGCCGCGCTGGAGAGCATGGACAGCCGCTATTTCTTTCTGGCCAATGCCGCGCTGATGTCCGTGCGCCCTGCGGGGCTTGAATGCGTTGCCTGCGGGGAGGCCGCCGTCATCGCGGGGATGGAGGCGGTAAAGCAAATGGGCGCAAACAGGGCCTATGTGCTTAAATACGCCAATTCCGGGGAACTGACCGGCGATGGCAAACGTTCCGTCGGCTACGCCGCGGCGGTGTTTTCCGCCGCTAAAACGTCGGCCTCCTTAAAATGGGATTTGACGGGAAAGGAAAAGTCGGAGCTTGTCTCCCTGGCGCAGAACGCCGTGCGCTCCCATATGGCCCAAAAACCTGTTCCCGCCGCGCTTTCCGCGGACACCAAATTCAACCTGCCGGCGGCGGTGTTTGTAACCATCACCAGAAACGGCGCGCTGCGCGGCTGCATGGGCGCCACCGAGCCGCGCGGCACGCTGCTTAACTCCGTGCAGTATTTCGCGCAGGCGGCGGCTTTCATGGACGGCAGATTCGAGCCGGTAACTGAAACCGAGCTGCCGGAGCTGAGATACGAAATCTCCATACTCTCCCCGCCGGAGCCGGTGCGGTCTTTCAACGACATACAGCCCAAGATAAACGGCGTCATAGTGGAGCGGGACGGACACTCCGGCCTTTTCCTGCCGCAGGTGTGGGAACAGCTTCCGGTCAAAAGCGAGTTTATGTCCGAGCTTTGCTCCCAGAAGGCAAATCTGGACCGGGACTGCTGGAAAGACCCGAAAACAAAGCTGTATGTGTTTACCGTGTATTCGTTCAAATGAAAATGAGCGAGTTTGAGGCGCTGGCGGCGGCTGCGGTGGCGTCGCTGCCGGAGTTTTTCCGGGCGAAGCTGGATAATGTGGTGGTTGTTGCCGAATATGCCCCGCCGCCCCGGCTGGGCGGACGGCGCAACTTTTCGCTGCTGGGGCTCTATGAAGGCGTTCCTGCCGACAGGCGCGGCTCCTGGTACAGCGGGCAGATGCCGGACAAGATAACCCTGTTTAAACGCAATATAGAAAAATCCTGTTCCGGCCCCGGCGAAATAAAGGCCTGCGTTGAGAAAACAGTCCGCCACGAAATAGCCCACCACTTCGGTATTTCCGACAGCGAACTGCTGGAGAAAGGGTTATACTGAAGCGGCGGGATTACGGCAGAGACAGAAAAGCCTTCATGGCGTCAAATTCGGCTTCCAGTTCCCTGTGGAAATCCTTGCCGGCGGGGCGTTTGCCGGCGAAACCGGTTTCGCACTCAAGCCGTCCGCCGCGCACGGCGGCGTTGGCCCAGCCGATGATGTCGTCCTGACTTCGCCAATCCTCTCTAAAATCAGCCCGTCCTCGTCGGAGGGGTATTGGAATTTGGGTGTCCCGTTGATAAAATATAGTTATGTTTGTCAGGAAGAAACGCAACAAAAGCGGTTCTGTCA
>JBAZJT010000033.1 GCA_041651175.1 Elusimicrobiales bacterium
ATTAAAAAACTGCACGGTTTTTGCGCGCTTGGCGCATTTTCCGTGCAGTTTCAGAGCGTTTCCACACCAATATTATCGCATTTCCCCGACGAGGAATTCAATAATATCAGAGTTTTTCAGTGGACCCTAATTTAGTATCCTGTCCCCATTGGCCCTCAAGGGGTCGACTTGGCGGCAAATTCTTTTAAAATATCCTCTCCTATCGCCGTATCTTTCCCCCATAAATCTTTTCGCATTGCCGAAACAGTTTTAATGTAAGAGGCGTGATTAAGGTTTTTTACAAATTCAGCCATTGCCCTTATTACCTCGTCATTAGCAAAAAGAATACTATGTAGCATTTCAGTTTTTACTTCTTCTTTAAAGTCCTCAACATTTTTCAAATCTTCGCGAAATTGCTGTACTTTCGCCAGACCTCTTTCGGGGTCAAGAATTGTAAGCATTTGGATTAAAATTGAGCCATATCTTTTCCGTTTCAACTGATGAATATCTTCCTCAACTTCTTTTTTATGCTGGAATCGAGATTGAAAATAAGCCCCAAAAAAACCCCCACCAAAAGCAGTCAATAAAACGACGATGATTTGTAAAACAGTATTTTCCATTATGTTGCCTTACTCATTAAAAGCATTCCCCTTTCCTAAATTACAACGTACCAATGGGGACAGTATACTATAAATTACATTTCTCCCTGATTTACGACGGAAGCTGTCATCGGACATTTATCCGATGACAGCTTCCGGGTTGCTGTTGGTTAATGCTTTTCGTCCACCACTTCGGCGTCTACTATGTCTTCTTTTTTGCCGGAGGCTGCGGCTTCCGGGCCTGCGCTTGCTGTGGCTTCGGGGCCGCTTCCGCCGGTCTGGCCTTGCGGGCCGTTTGCGGCTGCTCCGCCCGCGCTCTGCTGTTGCTGCTGGGCTTGTTTGTAGATGATTTCGCCCAGCTTTTGCGCGGCTTCAAGCGCGGCGTCTTTGGCCTTTTTCATTCTGGCGGCGTCTTCGCTTTTTAACGCCTCGCGCAGCTCGCCGAGGGCGCGATCTATCGTCAGACGGTCTTCCTGCGGGATTTTGTCGCCGTGTTCCTTGAGCGCCTTTTCGGTCTGGTAGAGGACGCTGTCGCCTTCGTTTTTGGCTTCCACCTTCTCCTTGTTGGCCTTGTCTGCGTCGGCGAACTGCTCGGCCTGCTTGACGAACTTGTCTATCTCGTCCTTGCCCAGCTTGTTCGGCGCGGAGATGGTGATATGCTGCTCCTTGTTGGTGCCGAGGTCCTTTGCCAGCACTTTGAGTATGCCGTTGGCGTCTATGTCAAAGGTAACCTCTATCTGTGGCATGCCGCGCGGGGCGGGGGGAATGCCGTCCAGGTCAAAGCGGCCAAGCGAGACGTTGTCTTTGGCCATGGGCCGCTCGCCCTGCAGGATATGCACCGTAACCGCCGGCTGATTGTCGGACGCGGTGGAAAACACCTGCTTTTTGCGGACGGGGATGGTCGTGTTGCGCTCTATGAGCTTTGTGGACACGCCGCCGAGGGTCTCTATGCCCAGCGACAGCGGCGTAACATCCAGCAGCAGCACGTCTTTTACCTCGCCGGTCAGGATGGCGGCCTGCACCGCCGCGCCGGAGGCGACGCATTCCATGGGGTCCACGCCGCGCTCCAGCTTTTTACCGACGTGTTCCTCCACGAAACGCTGCACTATCGGCATGCGGGTCGGGCCGCCGACCAGAATTACGCGGTCTATGTTGTCCATTTTCAGCTTGCCGTCGGTAACGGCGCGGTCTATGGACACGGCGCAGCGCTTTACTATCGGGTCCACCAGGCTTTCCAGCTTGGCGCGCGAGAATTTAAGCTGGAGATGCTTGGGGCCGCTGGCGTCTGCGGAGATGAAGGGCAGGTTAATCTCGGTCTCCATGACGGTGGAAAGCTCTATCTTGGCCTTCTCGCCGGATTCCTTGAGCCGCTGCATCGCCTGCGGGTCTTTTTTTAGATCAACGCCGGTGTCCTTGCGGAACTCGTCGCAGATATACTCTATGATGGCGTTGTCCATGTCGGTGCCGCCGAGCTGCGTGTCGCCGGAGGTGGAGATGACGTCAAACGTGCCCTCCTTGCCCATCTCCATTATGGTGACGTCCAGCGTGCCGCCACCCAGGTCAAAGACCATTATTTTCTGCTCTTTGCCCGCCTTGTCCACGCCGTAGGCCAGCGCGGCGGCGGTAGGCTCGTTTACCAGGCGCACAACCTCAAGGCCGGCGATGGTGCCGGCGTCTTTGGTGGCCTGGCGCTGGTTGTCGTTGAAGTAGGCCGGGACGGTGATGACCGCCTTTTCCACCTTGTCGCCCAGGAAAGCCTCCGCGTCGCGTTTTACCTTCTGAAGCAGGAAGGCCGAAAGCTGCTGCGGCGTGAACTGCTTGCCCCGGATATCGTATTTGTGGTCGGTTCCCATCTTGCGCTTGAAGGCGGTTACCGTGCCTTCGGGGTTGGCGACGGCCTGCCGGCGCGCCGGCTCGCCCACCAGCATCTGGCCGTCCTTGGTGAAGGCCGTGTAAGACGGGAACGCCTTGCCGCCGATGGAGCTGCCCTCCGCCGACGGGATTATTGTTACGTGACCGCCTTCCATCACCGCGGCGGCGGTGTTGGAGGTGCCCAGGTCTATGCCTATTATTTTCGCCATATCATTTCTCCTCCGCGGGGGGCTGCTCCTGCGGCGCCTCCCGCTTTTTTCCTATGCAGACTTTGGCGGGAACAATGACTTTCCCGCAGCAGGTAAATCCTTTCGCGGCCTCTTCTATGACGAGGCCGTCCTTGTCGTCCCCGCAGTCCAATGCGGCCAGGACCTCGTGGCGCATCGGGTCGTAGGGCTTGCCGACGCAGTCCATAACCTCCACATTCTCGCCGGCGAAAACCTTTTCAAACTCCTTGAACACCAGCTCCAGCCCCTTGCGCAGCTCGCCGGTGTCCTGTTTGTCCAGATGGGACTTGGCTTTGAGCATCGTCTCGTACACCGGCAGCAGCTGCAGCAGCATTTGCTGCCGCCCGAAGGCCACCAGTTCCGGCTTTTCGCGGTCCACGCGCTTGCGGTAATTTTCAAAATCCGCTTTCAGCCGGATAAGCTGGTCGTAATAATCCTCCTGCGGGGCGGTTTGCTCCGGCTGGGTTTCGGGCTCGGTTTCTTTCTTTTTCATTTGCGGCTCCTCTTGCGCGGCTCGTCATACTCCAGGGGGATGATTTTGCTCTCCGGCGCGAGCATGTCCTCCCAGTGCGAGATGGTGGTTTCCACAACCTCGCCGATGAAATTCACCAGCGATATCATGCGCGGATACTCCATATACTTGGGGCCGATGATGCCGACCATGCCCATCACCCGCTCGCCCGCGCGGTAGGGGCAGGTTATCATGCTAAAGCCGCGCAGCTCCTTAAGCTCGTTTTCCGCGCCGATGGCGATATCCACATGCCGCTCCCCGGAGGAAAGCGAGCGCATTTTTTCTTCCATCAGCCCGGCGAGGCGGCGGCGCTCCTCCATAAGCCCGATGGCGCCGGTCATGCCGGAAAAATCAAGCTGGCCCATGCCTTCAAGATAAAACTCGCTTTCCTGGGCGGAGCGCTGCTCCACATCCTCCAGGAAACGCCGGGCAAGGTCGGCTACGTCGCGCAGCTCGGAGCTGTCCTCGTTAAGATGCTGCCACAGCCTGCGCTTTGCCTCGCGTAGCGGCAGGCCGGAGACTTCCTGATTCAGAAAAGCCGCCAGCAGCCGCAGCCGGCGCGGGTGAATCTCGTAATTGAGCTTAACCGGCAAATGGCGCACGTTGCCGGAATCGGTTACCATCACCGCCAGTATCGCGCCGGGGCCCAGCGGTATGAAATCCAGCCGGACGACATTCTGCTCTGCCACTGGCGACGAGAAAGCAAACCCCGCCGAATGCGACAGCGACGCCAGCATCCGGGAAGTCTGCGCCAGAAGAGTGTCCATCTCGTCCATACGGCTGTCATACTCGCGCTGTATGGATTCCTTTTCTTTCAGCGCGACGGCCTGCATCCCCGCCAGATAGTCAACATAGGCGCGGTACGCCTTGTCCGTCGGTACCCGCCCGCCGGAAGTATGCTCCTGATGAAGCAGGCCTTCATCTTCCAGCTTTTTCATGATATTGCGCACCGTCGCGCTGGAGACGCCCATCTTCGCCTTTTTGGCTATCATATCGGAGCTTACGGGGCGCTTGGTCTGCGCGAATTCCTGAACAATCCAGCGGAGGATTTTATCCTCGCGCTCCTTGGCCGTTTCCGGTTTCAGTATTCTCATAATTAGCAGTCAGTCCTTATGACTGCTAGTATTATAGCCCAAAAAAACATTCTTGTCAATTCCCATGAGAGAGCGCTAGTTATGAATCCTTGCACCCGTGCCGCATATTTAGGTATGGTGTATATAATCTTTCGGCAGGAGAGCGCCATGCAATTCAATCTTATTCCCAAGGAAGAGCAGTTTTTTGATTTGTTTGACGAGCAGGCCGCCAATCTGGTCAGGGCGGCGCAATGCCTGTCGGAGGCTGCCAGGGGCGGCGGCAATTGCGACGCCGTCATCAAAAAAATCCGCGAGATTGAGCATGAAGCCGACACCGTGGCCCATGAAATCACCAATATGCTCAACCGCACTTTTATTACCCCGTTTGACCGGGAGGATATTCTGTCCCTGGCCAACAAGCTGGATGATGTCGTGGACAGGATGCACGCGCTGGTAACCCGGCTGATGCTTTATAAGGTGTCGCTGCCGGACAATGACCTGCTTTTGTTCGCGGATATTCTGGAGCAGTGCGCCGGCACCATAGTCAAGGCGGTGGGCGCGCTGCGCGACAGCTCGCGTAACAGCCGTATCATGGATTACTGCATAGAACTCAACCGCCTGGAAAATATGGGCGACGTGCTGCGCGAGCAGGTCATCGGACGGCTGTTTGAAAACGCGCGCGACGCCGTGGACATAATCAAGCGCAAGGAAATATACGAGATAGCCGAGAATGCCATAGACGAATGCGAGCATGCCGCCAAACTGGTGGAATCCATAGTGGTAAAACACGGGTGAACAAATGACGGCCACGTTGATATTCCTTATCTTGCTTGCGCTGTTTTTTGATTTTCTAAACGGCTTTCACGACGCCGCCAATTCCATAGCGACCGTGGTTTCAACGCGGGTGTTAAGCCCGCGCTACGCCGTCATCTGGGCGGCGTTTTTCAATTTCGTGGCGTTTATGGTGTTCAAGCATCACGTTGCCAACACCATCGGCAGGGGGATAGTGGACATCTCCGTGGTGGATACCAATGTCATACTGGCCACGCTTATCGGCGCGTGCGCGTGGAATATCATCACCTGGTATTACGGCCTGCCGACAAGCTCCTCTCACGCGCTGATGGGCGGGCTGGCGGGCGCGGCTTTCGTGAAGGCGGGGACAGGCTCTCTTGTGATGGGCGGGATTTCAAAGACGCTGGCCTTCATGATAATCTCGCCGGTGCTGGGGCTTATTCTCGGCGTGGCGGTGGGGCTGGTGGTGATGTGGACATTGCGCCGCAAAGCCCCCGGCCAGGTAGACGGCTGGTTCAGGAAAGGGCAGCTTCTCTCCGCCGCAGCCTACAGCCTGGGGCACGGCGGCAACGACGCGCAGAAGACGATGGGCATCATCTCGGTCCTGCTGTTCAGCCAGGGGCTGCTGGGCAAGGAATTTTATGTTCCCGGCTGGGTCGCCATGGCCTGCTATGCGGCGATGGCGCTGGGCACGCTTTCCGGCGGGTGGCGCATTGTCAAGACAATGGGCCAGAAAGTGGCCAAGCTGCGTCCCGTGGACGGTTTTTGCGCCGAATTCGGCGCGGCTTCCACTTTATATATAGCTTCCGCCTTCGGTGCGCCGGTAAGCACCACGCATACCATCACGGGCGCGATAATGGGTGTAGGCTCGCTCAGGCGGATTACGGCGGTGCGCTGGGGCGTGGCCGGCAGCATAATATGGGCGTGGATATTCACCATACCCGCCGCCGCCGCGATATCGGCCATCGCGTATTTCGGCTGCGTCCTGGCAGGGGTGCAGTAGAAACGCTTGATTTATATTACACAGGTTTTGCTATAATATCCTCAACAGGAGGTTCCTGCCTGGGCAGGAACAGATTAAAAAGAGCATTCGCTAAGCCGCAGCCTTGTATGGCGGCAATGAAGCCGCTTCGTTTCCAGCTCTTAGGAGAGACCATAATGCCCGTAGAAAGAACAGAGTATAAGGGAAACCCGCTGATTGTCCTCAAGCGCAACGAGGAGGATAAATATCCTTTCTCCTTCGGCGTCGGGAAAGCGCGCCTTATTCTCGAGAACATAAAAGAGATAGAGAAGTTCGTGTCGGAAAACGAAAAGCAGGGTTGAACCCGTAAACCCGTAAATTGCAGTTTGCAGCGAGAACCGAGGCGGCGGCGGAGGAATCCGCCGCCGCGTGGGTTCCCGCAACGTTGGTTTTTCTGACAGAACCGGCAGCGAAGCTGATGGCGCGGACGGTCTGCCGCGGTTGTTCTGCTACCCGTCGTCCGGCTCCTCTCTGCCGGATGCTGAAAATGTGCTTGCATTTTGCCCGCCATGATTACTAATGTAATAATATGGGCTTTTTGCGTAGGATTTTTGCGGTTTTTGCCGCTCTGGCGCTTTGCGCCGGGGCCTGCCATGCCTCCGGCGCCGGAACCACCTCCGCCAATTTCCTGAAAATACCCGCAGCGCCCGTGCCTGCGGCATTGCAGGCGTACACCGCCCTGTCCGGGCCGGACAGCGTGCTTTACAATCCGGCGGGGCTGGGATTTATGAATTTCGCCGCGCTCTCGGCGGCGCACAACCAATACATAAGCGGATTGCGGCAGGAGTATGCCGCTTTCGCGATGAACACCAACATCGGCACATTCGCGGTGGCGGCGTCTTTTCTGGGCAGCGGCAGTTTTGACGCTTACGACGCGGGCGGCAATCCCGCAGGACAGACCAGTTCCTCGCACATGATGGGTATTATAAGCTACGCGCAGTCGTTTCCGCACTGGAACCGGGACAGGGGCTCGCAGGACCCCCAGCTTCCGCTTGCCGGCTGGGCGCGCCTGGAGGATTTGGGAAAATACCGCCGCATATACAAGCGCGTCTCCGTGGGGGCCAGCCTCAGGTATTTCCACGAGCGTCTTGACGACGTTTCCTCCTCCGGCGTTACCGCGGATGCGGGCGTGGCGGTATCTCCGTCCAGAAAGCTGGTGCTGGCGGCATCGGTTCTCAATATCACCGGCAAACAGGATTTCGGCGGCGGCGGGTTTGACCTGCCCCGCACCATACGCGCCGGCGCGGCGACGGATTTTGTCGCCGTCAAGCGGCTGATGGTGTTTGCTCCGTCGGCGGATTATGTGAAAGAGCAGGATGCCGCCGGCTATTTCTGCGCCGGGCTGGGAGTGTCCGCGCTTGAGCTGTTTTCCATACGCGCCGGCATGCGGTTTGACAGGGACATCGGAAACGGCCTCTCCCTCGGGCTGGGCCTGGACCTGGACAGCCTCAGCGCCGAAAAAAGCAGCCTTTTCAGCGACATGCGCATAGACTACAGCTGGTCCGACGAGGGCGACATGGGTTTTTCCCAGCGCCTCGGCCTGCAGCTTCTGTTTTTATGAGATTTGAGAGCTATCTGAAAACCCAGGCGGCGCGGATAGACCGCCAGTTGCGCCGGCGCATGAGCGCGCTGCGCGGCTGCCCGCCCGTTCTGGCGGACGCGATGCGCTATTCCCTGGAGGCCGGCGGCAAAAGGCTGCGCCCGGCGTTGGCAATTCTGTCCGCGCGGGCATTTGGCCTGGACGGCGATGGCGCGATGCCGGCGGCCTGCGCGCTGGAAATGGTTCACGCCTATTCGCTGGTGCACGACGACCTGCCCGCCATGGACAACGACGATTTGCGCCGCGGCAAGCCCACCAATCACAGGGTTTTCGGCGAGGCTTGCGCCGTGCTGGCCGGCGACGCGCTTTTGACGCTGGCTTTTGAAACCGTTCTTGAAACCGCGGAAAACCCCGCCATCGGCCCCGCGCGGGCCTGCCGCGCCGCGGCCTGCCTTGCCCGCGCCGCCGGGGCGCAAGGCATGGTGGGCGGACAGACCGCGGATATATTCGCGGAGGGAATGCTCTCCGGCAAAAGCCGCCGCGCGGCGGGGCTGGGCGCGCTTTCCGCCAGGAGGCCGGCCTATTTCCTGCTGCCCTCCGGCAGGCCGGAGAAAGCCGGCATTCTGGATTACATACACCGCCACAAAACCGGCGCGCTGCTGCGCGCGCCGGTTGAAATAGGTGCCATACTTGCCGGCGCGGAGGGGGAAAAACTGGCCGCCGCGCGCGAATACGGGCGCGCCATCGGCCTGGCGTTCCAGATAGTAGACGACATACTGGATGTTACTGCCGACAAGAAGAAACTGGGCAAATCCGGCAGCGACGCCGCCAACGGCAAGCTGACTTTTGTCACCGTCTACGGGCTGGAGCGCGCGCGCCGCGAGGCCGCCCGCCAGATAAAAACCGCTCTTGCCGAGCTGGAAAAAACCCGCCTGCCGCAAAGCCGCCGGGAGGGGCTGCGCGCGCTGGCGAATTTCGTGCTGGAAAGGACTTACTGATATGCCTGAGAACATACTGCCGGAAATATCCTCGCCCGCGGAGCTGCGCCGGCTGCGCCCGGAGCTGCTGCCCCGGGTCTGCCGCGAAATCCGCGAGAAAATAATCAGCGCCATCAGCAAAAACGGCGGGCATCTGGGCTCCAGCCTCGGCGCGGCGGATTTGATTGTGGCGCTGCATTACGTTTTTGACACCCCGCAGGACAGGCTGGTTTTTGACACGGGGCATCAGGCCTACGCGCACAAGCTGCTCACCGGCAGATACGGCAGGTTTGACGGCATTCGCACAAAGGGCGGCATCTCCGGGTTCCTGCGCCGCGACGAGTCCGAATACGACTGTTTCGGGGCGGGGCATGCCTCCACCGCCCTTTCGGCGGCGCTGGGCATGGCCGCCGCGCGCGACCGCAAGGGTGAAAACCGCAAGGTGGTGGCCATAGTCTCCGACGGGTGCATGACCGGCGGCATGGCCTACGAGGCTTTGCAGAACGCCGGCCATCTGGGAACGGACATGCTGGTGATTCTCAACGACAACCAGATGTTTATCTCTCACCGGGTGGGGCAGCTGGGCGCTTTCCTGACCAGGCTGATGAGCGCCGGCTCGCTTAAAAACGCCGAGCAGCGGGTGGAAGCCTTCCTGAACCGCTTCGATTTCTGGGGCGCCAGCCTGCTGCGCGTGGCAAAGCGCACCAAGGTGCTGCTGTTTCCGGGAATGCTCTTTGAGGAGATGGGGTTCGCCTACCTGGGCCCCGTGAACGGCCACGACGTAGGCAAGCTGGTGGAGATACTGGGCCGCATAAAAGAGATGCGCGGCCCGGTGGTGCTGCATGTGGCTACAGTGAAGGGCAAAGGCTACGCCCCGGCGGAGGCCCGTCCCATAGACTATCACGGCCTGGGGATTTTTGACAAGGTAACAGGCGCGCCGGAGCCTGCCCCCGCCGGCGCCGCGCCCAGCTTCACCAAGGTGTTTGCGCAAACGCTTGTGAAACTGGCCGAGACTGACCCGCGCATAACCGCCATCACCGCCGCCATGCCCGAAGGCACCGGACTGGACCTGTTCCGCGACAGAATGCCGGAGCGGTTCTACGACGTAGGCATCGCCGAGGAGCATGCCGTTACTTTCGCCGCCGGACTTGCCTGCGAGGGGATGAGGCCGGTGGTCGCGCTGTATTCGTCTTTTTCGCAGCGCGCCTACGACCAGATGCTCCACGACGTGTGCCTTCAGAAGCTGCCGGTCGTGCTGGCGCTGGACCGCGCCGGCATAGTGGGCGAGGACGGCCCCACCCATCACGGGGTGTTTGATTTAAGCCTGTTCCGCAATATCCCGAATCTGGCCGTCATCGCGCCCGCCGACGAGAACGAGTTGCAGCACGCGCTTAAAACCGCCCTGGCGGCGGAGTCGCCCTGCGTGCTGCGCTACCCGCGCGGCGCGGGCTTTGGCGCCGCCATGGACAAGGAGCCGCAGCCGCTGCCCTGGGGCAAGGGGGTCTGGCTCAAGCGCGGCGATGCCGCCACCATAATCGCCGCCGGAAACCGGGTTCACCCCTCGCTTGAGGCGGCGCGGCTGCTGGAGG
This sequence comes from Elusimicrobiales bacterium, assembly GCA_041651175.1. Taxonomy (NCBI): domain Bacteria; kingdom Pseudomonadati; phylum Elusimicrobiota; class Elusimicrobia; order Elusimicrobiales; species Elusimicrobiales bacterium. The sequence goes on from JBAZJT010000033.1 coordinate 10,181, forward strand.
ACAAAGGCATAAGCTGCGGCGTCATAAACGTCCGCTTTATAAAGCCGCTGGACGAGGAGATTATCGCCGAGGCCGCCTCCGCCGGGCCGGTGATTACCGTGGAGGACAATATGCTGGCGGGGGGATTTGGCTCCGCCGTGCTGGAGGCGTTCTGCGCGCGCGGCCTGCGCCCGAAAACGCTGCGGCTGGGAATACCGGACATATTCGTAACCCACGGACGGCAGCGCGAGCTTTTTGACGAGCTGGATTTGTCCGCCGGGAAAATAGCGGCGCGCGCCGCGGCTTTTATTGAGGAGACTTCACGTGAAAAAACCCGTTGAGCCGTTTGACCGTCAGAAGCAGACTCTGCTTTTAAGAAAATCCAAGCCTTACCGCAAGGCGTACCAGGATTTTGAATTTCTGGCGCGCGAGGAACTGCGCCCGCTGCGCCTCCAGCTCGAAATGATGAAGCCGGAGATGATTTTGCAGGATTACGGCATCACCTCCACGGTGGTGTGCTTTGGCAGCGCGAGGATATGGTCCAAAGAGGACGCGCTGGCCCGCATAGCCGCCGTAACGCGCGCGTGCAGGCTGGACCCGCAGAGCCGCCTTCTCTGCAACAAGCTGCGCTCGGTCAAAAATCTGCTTAAGATGTGCAAATACTACGAGGTGGCGCGCGAGTTCGCCCGCATCGTGGCCGAGGAGAGCAAGGGCCGGTTTATCATCGTAACCGGCGGCGGCCCCGGCATAATGGAAGCCGCCAACCGCGGCGCATACGAAGGCGGCGCAAAAAGCATCGGCCTCAATATCACTCTGCCGATGGAACAGGGGCCAAACCCTTACGTGTCGCCGGAATTCGCGTTCCGCTTCCATTATTTCGCGATGCGCAAAATGCACTTTATGATGCGCGCCAAGGCGCTGGTGGTTTTTCCCGGCGGCTTTGGCACTTTTGACGAGCTTTTCGAGGCGCTGACCCTGCTGCAAACCGGCAAGAAGCATCATTTCCCCATAGTGATGATCGGCAAAAAATACTGGAGCGACATCATCAAGTGGGACGCCATCGCGCGCTACGGCGTCATCTCCAAAGAGGACATCAAGCTGCTGCATTTTGTTGACAGCGCGCGCGCCGCATGGAATATCGTAAAAGACTTCTACAAGCTGGCCTAGCTTTCCTTCCGGCGGCGGCGTGTTTGTGCTTTGTGTGGCTTGTGGCGCTGTTCCCGCCGCCGGACACGGCGCGGCTGATTTTCGGCGGGGCGGATAACCCGGCGGCGCGGACGGCGGCGCGCTGGTCGTCCGCCTGCAACGGCGTCCAGTGCTTTGTCTGCCCGTTCAAGTGCTTTCTGCCGGAGGGGATGCGGGGCCGCTGCCGCGTCCGGCTCAACAGCGGGGGGGAGCTTAAGACCCTCGTCTACGGCGGCGCGGTTTCCGCGCATATAGACCCGATAGAGAAAAAACCCGTTTTCCACATGCTGCCCGGAAGCTGGATTTATTCCATAGCCACCGCCGGCTGCAACCTGCGCTGCAAAGCCTGCCAGAACTGGGAGATTTCGCAGATTTATCCCGAACAGGCGGAAAAGAGTATTCTTGTCCCTACCGGGCTTGACATTGTGCCCGTGCCGGGCAGCCCCGGCATGGCTTCCGTTCAGTTGAAAACCGAGCCTAAAAGCTGGCTGCCGCCGGAGGATGTGGTAAATTACGCTCTGGCCGCGCGCTCAAAAAGCATAGCCTACACCTATTCCGAGCCGATAGTTTTTTACGAATACGTGCGCGATACCGCCGCGCTGGCGCGCAAGCGCGGCCTTAAAAACGTGCTGGTTACCGGCGGCTATGCGAATCCGGCGGCGTTCAAGGCGCTGATTAAGGATTTTGACGTCGTTAAAATAGACCTCAAGGGCTTTGATGAAAAATTCTACAGCGGCTATGTCGGCGGGGAGTTGGAAAACGTCAAGCGGGCCATGCTGGCCGCCAAAGAGACCGGCATACAACTGGAAATAGTGAATCTGGTCATTCCCGGACTAAACGACAGCGAGGCTTCAATAACCGCATTATGCCGCTGGGTGAAAGACAATCTGGGCGCGGACACGCCGCTTTTTTTCAGCCGCTTCGGTCCCAATTACAAGCTGGCAAACCTGCCGCCCACGCCGGTGGAGACGCTGGAGCGCGCCCGCAACTCCGCAATAAAGGCGGGGCTGCGTTTTGTATACGTGGGCAATCTGCCCGGCGGCGCGGGCGAGACCACTTTCTGCCCCAAATGCGGCAAGCCGCTTATAGTGCGCTACGGCTACCGGGTTTTGCAGGATGTTGTTACGCCCTCCGGCGGAAAATGCCCCTACGACGGAACCCCCATCCCCGGCATCTGGAAATAGTCTTGTTCCGGGTTTGCGCATAACACAGGCGGGAGACATGTTTTGCATGTCTCCCGCCTTGCAATATCTCTCCGCTTTCGTCTGTTGTCTGTGTGCGCTTTAGTTCACCAGGGCCTTGGCCGCCGAGAGGCCGTTGGCCTTGTCCGGCAGCACGGAGGTCTGAATTGTGTCCTGTCCCGTGGTTCCACCGCCTCCCGGCACATTGTAGTCGTTGCCTGTGCCGCCGGACGAGCCGGACAACGCTTTACCGGAAGACGACGCCGCCGATGCCAGCGACGATGATGCTGTGCTCGTGTTTCCGACCGATAACCTCATCGTCAGCCGCGCATCGGACCCGCTGGAAAATGCCAGCGACGACACATTGCTGGCCAGAACCTGGTACGTGCTGGAATTCGCGGCGTTGTACTTGCTCATGTCCGGAACATGCACCACCGTGTTGCCTTTCAGAAACACGGACTGCATTGTTTTATTGTCCGGGGACATGTACTGGACCGCAGACCCGCCGGAGGCTACCTTGAAGCACAGGCTGCGGGTGTAGGTCGTCTCGTCATAAAGCCCGTCATGGCAGTACTCGTGCAGCCAGCCCGCGCAGTTCATCACATTCGGCTGTTTCTGGCAGCCGCCGCCGGGGCTGGGATAATTGGTGCAGGTGTCTATTGTCGCCACCGTCTGGGGGACGGAACCCGGCATTACGGGGGAATTCTTAACCCCGTCTATGACGGTTTCAAGCGCCACGTTTGCCTGGCTGAGGGCAAGCGCGTTCTTGTCTATTGATGCGTTGGAAGTCGCCACCATCCCGGACATGGCTGCTATAGTCAGCGCCATCGCCGCCAGGGCCCCCACAGCCGCCAGCAGTTCAACCAGCGTCGCTCCGTGTTTGTTCATAAACTCCTCCCGCAGTCTGCGGCCGCGCAGTTTTCGTTCGCCGAAAAATATGGCCGCGGTTTCAAACACAATCCTCTTTCTTCTGCGCAGATGCGCGAAAGCGCATTGCCAGGAAGATTGCCCGTAGAAAACAAGAAAACCCCTGCCTCTACATCCATAGTATAACCCATATGCCCCGCAAGTCAATGCCTTTATGCGCGTGCCAGGAAACAACGAAGGCGGGGGCTATGCGTTGCGCATAGCTCCCGCCTTGAATATCCACTGCTGCTGCCGGAGCGAGCCTTCCTTTACAGCGCGGCCCGGAACCTAGTTCACCAGCGCTTTGGCCACTGAGGTGCCGTTGGCGCTGTCCGGCAGCACGGAAGTCTGCAGATCACTCTGTTCGGAGGCGGCAGTCGTGCTGCTCCCGTCCGTGCTGGTTCCGTCAGTGCTGCTTCCGTCAGAGCCGGAGAGGGCCTTCTTGGACGCTCCCGACAGGCTCTTGCCGCTGGAGGAGGACGAAGACGCGCTCGCCAGCGATATTCTCATCGTCAGCCGCGCATCGGCCCCGCTGGAGAACGACAGCTTGTCCACATTGCTGGCCAGCACCTGATAGGTGTCGGGATTTGAGGCGCTGTATTTGTTCATGTCCGGGGCATGCACCACCGTGCTGCCCTTCAGGAACA
>JBAZJT010000034.1 GCA_041651175.1 Elusimicrobiales bacterium
GGGTTCGGATAGTTCCCCGTCAAATCGCCGCCCGCAGCCGTGGTCGTGTATATGCCGTTGGTGACCGTTTCCGCATTGCCGCTGATGTTGCCGATTATGGGACTGTTGAACGTCTGTGTCCCGCTCCAGGTGTGCGACGCGGAATAATGGCTGTCCGCTATCGCCGGGTTGGGATAGTTCCCGCTAAGGTCGCCGCCCGCAGCGCCCGTCGGCGCCGCGCCGGTTATCAACACATTCGTCGCGGAAATTATCCGCCCTTTCGCGTCAACGGTGAACTGCGCCACCTCGGTGGAGGTGCCGTAGCTGCCGCTGGTTACGGGGGTGGCGGCAAGCTCCGGGTTCGGATAGTTCCCCGTCAAATCGCCCGCCGCAGCCGTTGTCGTGTAGATACCATTCGTAACCGTCGCCGCGTTGCCGCTGATGGAACCGGCTATCGTGTCCGAAAATGTCTGCGTCCCGCTCCAGGTATGCGGCGCGGAATAATGGCTGTCCGCTATCGCCGGGTTCGGATAGTTCCCGCTAAGGTCGCCCCCCGCAGCGCCGGTAGGCGCCGCGCCGGTTATCAACACATTCGTCGCGGCGCTTATCCGGCCCTTGGCGTCAACTGTGAACACCCCTACCATGCTGCCGCTGCCGTATGCTCCCGCTGACACTCCGGTCGGAGACAGCGCGGCGGCAGCCGCGCCGCCGCCTATCGGCCCGGTGGCGGAAACATCCCCGATGATGGCGGTTATGTAATTGCCCAGCGGCTGCACCGTTGACAGGTTTACAGACGCCGCAGGCACCGCGCCCGTCAAACCCGCCGCATTGAGATTTGTCAGCGCAGCCCCGCTGACCGCAGGCAGCGCGCCGGAAGAATCCAGCTTCACCAGTTTATCCGCGGCATTGAACACATTGCCCTGCAAGGTCACCGAGGACGCCTTCAGCTCAAGCGGCGCGCCTGCAACCCCCTGCCCTGAAAATTGCTCCCCGTCCGCCGCCACCGAGGTAAGCAACGGGTAATACTGCACGCCGTCCGGGCTTACCCGGAAGCTGCCGTCCGCGGAGGAAAAATACAGCAGACCCGGCGCCGCCGGCGGCGGCGTGAGCAGGCCCTTGAGCGTCAGATACCCCTGCGCGGATATGGTTGATTGCCCCACATACATGTCCGACGTGAACTCCGTGCGCCCCGCAAACACGTTGGCGCCGGTGAACGTGTTGCTGGAAGCCGGGGAAATGGCCCCCTCTACGTGCTTGGCATACAGGGCGTACGGCGTGGCATAAAACCGCTCGCGCGAAACCGTCGCAGCGCCCACGCGCACTTCCAGGTACGGGTCTATGGCGCCCCAGGGGATGTCCACAAAGCTGTACCCCTGCGCGCTGTCCACGCCGAGTATGTAGCGGAAGATGCCCTTGTTGACAACCACGGATGTTGAGTTGGACAGCCAGTATTCCGTAGTTCCCGACTGGTCGGTGATGCGGAATGTCATGCCAACGACGCCGTTGTGCACCGCATTATTGAGACGCAGCGTCCCTTGGTAGGTCACCGCATACGGCCCGCCCGCAAACGCAGGCAGCGCAAACGCCATAAACACTGCCGCCGCCGATACAAGGCGGCGCACACGTCTGGCGATATTGCGGGCCGGGTTTGACATGGTTTAAGTCCCCGATGCGGAAATTACGCTCTTCACACGCTCCAGCAGTATTTCAGGAACCACGGGCTTGGTCATGTAGAGGTCCACATTGCCGGTATAGGCCTCCAGATGATCGCTCTCGTCGTCACGGACGGTGAGCATTATCACGGGCAGCTTTCTGGTGCGCTTGGCCGCGCGCACATGCTTGACGAAATCCAGACCGCTTATGCCGGGCAGATTCCAGTCCACCAGCACGGCGGCAGGGATGAATGCCTCCAGCATGCGCAACCCCTCTTCCGCGGACATGGCGGAAACCACCTTGTATCCCCCGGCCTCCAGGATACGGCGGAGGATTATGTGAAAATCCTCCTCGTCGTCAACAACCAGGACAGTGCTTTTCTTTTCCATAAGCCCTCGCGCAGTGAATGAGAGACGTGGTATCTTACATATACACTATCACCCCATTAGGCAATTATTGGTCAAGAGAAAGTCAATCAAATATCAACTGTTTGCTGGCAGCAAAAAAGCAAAAAAATCCCCCGCCTCTCCAAGTCAGAGGCGGGGGAGCGTTCGCAAAGCGCGGCGGATTACTCTACGGTTACGATATTCCTTCCCGTCAGGATGTCGGCGCTGTAATTTGTAACGCCCGTCTTGGGTTTGCCCCAGTCCAGCGCCCTGGGACCGGCGTTATAGCCCCAGAGAACTTTCTGCGTGGCCCAGTCCGGCATTTTGTCGTTAGGAACTCCCCTTAGCGACGAATACTTCTTCCGCATCTGGTCAAACAGGTCGTTGAGTATCGTGGCGCCCAACCGTATGTTTGTCTGCGGGTCCGACAATTTTTTCGGGTTATCGTGATACTTGCCGTTTTTGGCCGCCATCGCGGCGGTGGCGGGCATTATCTGCATGAGGCCGCAGGCCCCGACACCGCTGCATACTTTGGCTGAAAATCCGCTTTCCACCGCAGCCACGGCCTTGAGCAGGCGCGGGTCCATGCCGTTGCCGCGCGTTTCGGCGGCTTCGTCAAAGTACGCGTCGTATTTATGGTTGTTGCCGGCGCCCTTGAAAAAGTCCGGCCCCTTGCACCTGTAGCCGTTGTTGCCGCCGCTGGAATTCGGAGCGCAGCCGTAAACGCCATCGGAACCCCTGCTTGCGCCGGACAAGGAGGACTGCCCGGAAGCGGCGCGGCCGCCTGAAGACGCCCGCCCCCGCGAACTGCGCCGGACCGACGGCCTGGAAACCGCCGCGCCGGACCGCCGCGCCGGACGCACCGACGCCGAAGCGCCGGAAAACGAGACAGAACCGTCATAGACGGTGTTCAGCCGCTTGTAAGCCGCCGAGCCGCCGGACGCCCCGGATATGCCTGATAATCTGGAAAATGAGCCTCCGCCGGAAGCGCCGCGCATTTCAACGGACTGGCCGCCCCATCCCGCGGAAGATATACCGCCCCCCTGGCTTATGAGGGACTCCTTCCGGTTTGCAGCCACTGGAGGCGCCCCCGCGCCGCCGGAAACACTGCCGGAGGACACTTCCACGTCGTTGCCAGCTTCGGGAGGAGACGCTGCGCCCGCGCCGCCGGAAACGCCATCCGATGAAGCCGCTTCTCCGGCTTCAGGATTTAGGGCAGCCACCGTGCTGCGGTCCGCCTCCGTGCCGGCGGAAGCCGTATCCCCGCTGACAGCAAACATGTCCGCACCGGCAGAGGCCGTGTCTGTGCTGATGGAAACACCGTCGTTTTCCGGAGAATCCCCGGCCAGCGCCGCCCGCGTGGCAGGGCAGACAATCGCAATCAAGGCGGATAAAAGCATGGCGAAAAATCTCATCGTTCCTCCTCCGGCTGCGGCGGAGCAATACGGACGCCAACGCTCCTGCTTTTCGCATTAAGAGGGTATCATTCGCGCAACCCCTTTGCATGGGCCAAAAGTCCTACGCCCGGATGGGACTTTAGACCCGCGCGGCGGAAGGCGGCCCCCAGGTACAATTTACTCATTGCTGGAAAAATCATCACGGAGGTAAGCCATGAAATTAGTACTTGCGACGATGCTTGCGCTGGGAGCATTATCCCGTCCCGCCGCGGCGCAGAGCGATGCAAACGCGGACAGACAGGAATTCAGGAATTTGCTGGGTTCGCTGGCCACACAATCCCAGTCCCGTCCGCTTGAGTGCAAGCGGATGTACCTGATGCAGGAATTCGGCGCGGAAGAGGCGGATGTTCAGTACGCCTTCTCGGTGCAGGACTATTCAAGCTACAAGGATGCGTTCTTCCTGAACTACGTAGACGAGAAGAAAAACCATTATTCGGCCTTCGTGGCCTACGAGGGCGAGAACGGCAATATCAAGGGCAAGCTCAACGTCATGAAGACGTCGTCCGGCATGCTCTATCAGCACATTCTCCGCACCGGCCCGGTCGCCAAGGACTATATGGAACTGTCCGTGTCGGACGGCAAGCCCTACAGCCTGTCGTATCTGAAAACCGATAAACAGGGAATCGGCACATTCCGCATTTACTGCAAGGCAGCCCAGGGAGAATAGTTCCCGCCTGCGCTGCGGCGGACTAAGCGGAGAACAACAACCCCTCCGCGAAGTCTGGCAAACCGTACTGCCGGCTTGCTTCCATAACCGCCTTTCCGGCCCGCCGGAAAGGCGGAGCTTTATGTGCATAACCCCGGAAAAGCGGGAAGGACTTTGTGCCCGCCATGAATTCCCGCCCATTCATTCCAGCAGCAGTTGCCGAACGCTCCCTCCAAAATGTATATTTCATGTTGACCTTTTGAGTTGCCTGAGGAGACTATGAAAGCGTTGATTCTCTTGCTGGGTTTTGCTCCGGCGGCTTTTGCCGGCGGGCCGATAGTGGCGGGCTCCACGGTAACATTGGAGCAATGCGTCGGCATCGCGCTGGGAAACGACCCGGACATGCAGTCGCTGTCCTATACCGAACAGGCGCAGCGGGACGTCTACGCGCAGACCAAATCCGGCTATCTTCCTTATTTGTCGGCGGAGGCGGGGTTTGCGTCCAATAAATCCAGCCAGCTCAACGAGGCGGACCGCTACACCACAATCGGCGACTACGATTCCAAATCCGCCGCCCTGTCGCTTAAACAGCTTGTCTTTGATTTCGGAAAAACGCCCGCCGCCATGCGCGCCGCCTCCTCCGGTGCCGAGTCCGCGCGGCAGGACATAGAGACGCAGGCCATCGCCGTCGCCAACCAGGTGAAAAAATCCTATTACGCGGTGCTTTTCAGCGTGCGCGGGCTTGCGCTCAGCGACGAGATTCTGGAACAGTACCGCAAAAACCTCTCCTACGCCAACGCGCATTACGAGGCAAAGATAAAACCCCGTTACGACGTCACCAAGGCCGAAGCCGACCTTTCCGGGCAAATGCTCAACAACATACAGGTGCGCAATAACGTTCTGCTGGCGCAGGCATATCTCAAAAACGCGATGAATTTGGTTGACGCGCCGGATTTCTCCATCAGCGACAATATGGATTTTGTCAAATATCCCGTCAATCTTGCCGAAATGCTGGCGAAAGCCTATGCCCAGCGCCCGGATTTGCGCTCGCTTGAATATCAGGCAAAGGCGGCGGAGCAGTCGCTTAAAAGCGCCGCCATGGACAGGCTGCCGGCGCTAAACGGCTCGGCGGGATACGGATTTGCGGGGACGCAGTCGCCCATATCGCGCGGCTGGAACGCGGGGCTTTCGCTTTCGGCGGATTTGTTCACCGGGCTGCGCAAATCCGCCCGCGTGGCCGAACTGGAAAACCGGCTGGCCGCGCTGCGCTCCAGGATGGATTCTCTTAAGCTGTCCATGGATTTGGACGTTAAAACCCAGTATCTGGCGCTGACGCGGCTGGAGCAGGCCATAGCCACCGCCAAAGAGCAGGTGCGCGCGGCCACGGAAAATCTGGACATCGCAAACGTCCGCTACCAGACCGGCCTCAGCGCGCCGGTGGAAATTTCGGACGCGACGGTAACATACAACAACGCGAAGATGAATTTATTGCAGTCGCTCTACGATTACAAAACGGCCCAGGCCGATATGGAGCGCGCAACCGGGAGCAGATGATGATAAAAAATATCGCGGTTATTCTGGCATTGGCGGCGGCGTGCGGCTGCCACAAAAAACAGGCCGGCACGGAGGACAAGTCTGTTCCCGTTTCCGTGGTGAAGGCCGCGCAAAAAGACGTTCCCATAGTGCTAAACGCCACCGGCACGGTGGAGCCGATAAAAACCGTCAAGGTCATGGCGCAGGTGGACAGCCGCGTCACCAAAATCCATATCAAAGACGGGCAGCGGCTCAAGCAGGGCGACCTTATAATGGAACTGGATGCCGAGCCTGCCCGCCAGGCGCTGGCCAAGGCCAAAGCCCAGCTTGCCCAAGACATGGACAGCATGGCTTATTCCAAAGTCCAGGCCCAGCGCTATAACGAGCTGGTCGCAAAAGGCGCCGCCGCCCAGGCCGACGCGGACCAGAACGACACCGCCTATAAAACCGATTCCGCAAAAGTGGACGCGGACAGGGCCGCCGTCGCCCAGGCGCAGATAGACCTGGATTACACGCAGATAATTTCGCCCATGGACGGCAAGGCCGGCTCGCTTCAGGTGCACGAGGGCGACATGACGCAGAAAAACTCCACCACTTTGATAGTGGTCAACCAGATGTCTCCCATATACGTCAAATTCTCGGTGCCGGAGAAATACATCCAGCAGGTGCAGACGGCAAAGCACGCCGGAACCGTGCCGATTTCCGCCGCGCCCGAAGGCGCGCAAAGCGCCGCCGGAACGTTGGTTTTCGTTGATAACGCCGTCAACAGCGACACGGGGATGATAATGCTGCGCGGCTCTTTCCCCAACAAAAGGGAAATACTCTGGCCAGGCCAGTTCGCGGCGGTAACCATGACGCTGGGCACGGAAAAAGGCGCGGTTACGCTGCCGTCGGCGGCGGTGATGTCCAGCCAGGACGGCAAATCTGTTTTCGTGCTCAATCCCAACAACACGGTGTCGCTGCGCAAGGTCGCGGTGGACCGCGTTTACGGAGACGACTGCGTCATAACAAACGGCCTCGCCAAGGGCGACACCGTGGTTTCCGACGGGCAGATACTGCTCAAGGACGGCGCGGCAGTGGAGATAAAAACCGCTGTCCCGCAGCAGTAGGACAATACAATGCATATTTCGGGATTGTGGATACGCAGGCCCGTAACGACCGTGCTTACGATGTGCGCGGTTCTTTTTTTCGGGCTGGTCTGCTACAAGAAGCTGCCCATAAACAACCTGCCGGCGGTTGATTTCCCGATAATAGTGGTCAACGCCTCGCTGCCGGGGGCCACGCCGGAGATCATGGCGGCCACCGTGGCAACCCCGCTGGAAAAGCAGTTTTCCTCCATAAACGGCCTGCTGTCCATGACCAGCACCAGCTATCAGGGCAGCACTCAGATAGTGCTGCAATTCGCGCTGGAGCGCAACGTGGACGCCTGCGCGCTGGACGTAAACTCCGCCATATCGGCGGCGTCGGCCTTCCTGCCGATGAACATGCCATCCACCCCCACTTTCCAGAAAGTAAATCCGGCGGACTCGCCCATACTCTACCTGGCGCTGACCTCGGACACGCTGCCCATGTCGCAGGTCAACGAGTATGCCGACACCACCATATCCCGCTATTTCGCCACCATAGACGGCGTCTCGCAAATCCAGCTTTACGGCACGCAGAAATACGCCGTCCGCATACAGGTCAACCCGGACAGGGTGTTCGGCCACGGGATGGACCTCTCCGACGTAAACTCCGCCATAAAAGCGGGCAACGTAAACCTGCCCGGCGGCCTGCTGGACGGCGAAAACCAGTCCTATACGGTTGAAACCAAAGGCCAGCTGATGAACGCCGCCGGCTACAACAACCTGGTGGTGCGCTACGAGCAGGGCTATCCTGTCAAGGTTAAAGACATCGGCAATGCCATAGACAGCGTGGATTTCGACAAGACCGTGGCCTGGTACGGCGACCACAAAAAGCAGGGCCAGACCATCATCATCGCCGTGCGCAAGCAGCAGGGCGCCAACGCCGTGGAGGTGGTGCGCAAAATCAACGCGCTGATGCCAAAGGTCCGCGCGCTGATTCCCGCCTCGGTGGAGATACACAGCGTCTACGACGAATCTTATTTCATTGAAGAATCCATAGACGATGTGCAGTTCACCCTTATCCTGACCGTGCTGCTGGTCGTGGCGGTGATATTCATATTCCTGCGCTCGCTTACCGCCACGATTATCCCCAGCATAGTGGTTCCGCTTTCGCTGGTGGCGACTTTCGCGGCGATTTACGTGCTGGGGTTCAGCCTGAACAACCTCTCGCTTATGGCGCTGACTTTGTCGGTGGGCTTTGTGGTGGACGACGCGGTGGTCATGCTGGAAAACATAGTCCGCCGCATGGAGGGCGGGGAAAATGCGATGGACGCCTCCATGCGCGGCTCAAAGGAGATAGAGTTCACCATCATCTCCATGACCATATCGCTTGTGGTGGTTTTCGTGCCGATAATATTCCTGGGCGGCATAGTGGGGCGGCTGTTCAGGGAATTCGCTGTCAGCATAGGCGTGGCGATACTGGTGTCGGGCTTCATGTCGGTGTCTTTGACGCCGATGCTGTGCAGCAGGCTCATCAAAATGAAGCACGGCGGCGAGGGCGAAAAGAAAAACGCATTCATCGCCTGGACCGAGAAAATGCTGGACGCCATGTCCGCCTACTACGCGCGCACGCTTAGAATCGCGCTTGGCCACAAGATGATTTCGCTGTGGGTTACGGTCATATCGCTGGCGGGCTCCGCATGGTTTTTCAAGGTGATGCCCAAGGGCTTTATCCCCAGCCAGGACCGCAACCTGTTTCAGGCCTACACCCAGGGCGACGATAAGGCCACCTTCGCCCAGATGACGGCGCACCAGCAGGCCTTAAACGACGAGGCAAAGAAACTGCCGGAGATGGACAAGTACATCTCCATTGCGGGCCTCAACAGCCTCAATTCCGGGCTTATATTCGTCTCGCTGGTGGACGCGCACGAGCGCAAAGCCACCGCCGACCAGGTGATGAACCGCCTGCGCGAGAAGTTTGAGCGTATCCCCGGCATACGCGCCTTCCTCAACAACCCGCCGCCGATAACGGTTTCGGCGCATCAGACAAACGGGTTGTGGCAGTACACGCTGCAAACCAGCAATCTGGACGATCTTTACAAATACGCCCCCATGATGGAGGCCAAAATCGGCTCGGTGCCGGGCCTGCTCAACGTCAACTCCGACCTTCAGCTTAAAAAACCCAAGCTGATAGTGCATGTGGACCGCGACAAGGCGTCTTCCGTGGGGCTGACGCTTTCGGATATAGAGGAGTCCATTTATTCCGCCTACGGCTCGCGCTACGTCTCCACGATATACGGCGACACGAACCAGTACTACGTCATCCTGGAGCTGCTGCCGGAATTCCGCCAGGACGTAAACGCGCTTTCAAAGATGTATATCAAGCCTCCGTCGGGCAAAATGGTCGCGCTGGGCACAATAGCCAGCATAGAGCAGACCGTCTCGCCCATAAGCGTCAATCATAAGGGGCAGATACCTTCGGCCACCATTTCGTTTGACATAGCCCCCGGACATTCCATAAGCGAGGCGATGGCGGCCATAGAAAAAATCTCGCGCGAGAACCTGCCCGCCGGCATCAGCGGCGATTTTGAGGGTTCGGCCCAGTCGTTTGCCGACTCTTTTGCCAGCCTGGGGTTTTTGCTGATTGTTACGGTGTTTGTGATATACATAGTGCTGGGCATACTCTACGAAAGCTACATACACCCGGTAACAATTCTGTCCTCGCTGCCGCTGGCGGGTTTCGGCGCGCTTTTTGCGCTGTGGATATTCCGCATGGAACTGGACCTCTACGCCTTTGTGGGAATCATCATGCTGGTGGGCCTTGTAAAGAAAAACGGCATCATGATGGTGGACACCGCGCTGGAGATTGCCCGCGACCGCAAGACGGATTCCGAGGAGTCCATTTACCAGGCCTGCCTGCTGCGCTTCCGCCCGATTATGATGACCACCATGGCCGCGCTGCTGGGCACGCTGCCGATTGCGCTTGGCATAGGCGCGGGCGGAGAGTCGCGCGCGCCTATGGGCGTTGCGGTCTGCGGCGGATTGTTCTTCTCGCAAATGCTGACGCTCTACATCACCCCAGTTTTCTACATCTGGTTTGACAGACTCTCCGAGAAATGGAAGGGGCGGTAAGGCAGGCAGTTAGCCCGGAAATCGCAGTTGGATTGCGGAATTCGCCGAAAAAACCGCGCCACACTACCTTCACAAAATCATCCTTTCCCGCAGTGAGACGCGCGCGGATAAGTCCGGCATTATTTTGCGCTTTTTCGCCTCGGTCCTCGCGCCAACTGAAACATTCAGGTGAATCTTATCCGGGAGAAGTTTACTTTTTGCCGGGGCCGACGGAGAAATGGACGCCGTTGTCTATCTGATTATGCGCCGGGGCCGGAGCCGCCTGCTGCGGCGCCGCCGGACCGGGAATGCGAATCGTCCCGCCATGCTCGCGCATCATGCGGGCGGCTTCGTAGCTGGTTTTGGCGGACTGGTTTTTCGGGTCCAGCTCAGAGGCGCGCTTGAACGCGGTTTCCGCCTCGCCCCACAGCCGCAGCTTGGATTTGAACAGGCCCAGGCTCATGTACGCCTCGGATGATTCGTGGGTATGGCCCTTTTGGCGGCAATAGGGAGCGTTGATATTATCCTCGTATTCCCTGCGGGCCATGTCCGTCTGCCCCTTGGCCTCGTAAATGCGCGCGCGGTGGTAATAGGTGTACGGAAAAACCGGGTCCAGATTGTGATACAAGCTGAAGGAATGCAAAGCCCTGTCCAGATATTTGTTCGCCTCGTCGGGATTTGTTGTTACGAGGGAATCGTGCTTTTTCATGTAAAGCTCGCCAAGCTGGTAGAAGGTCTGCACATAATTGGGCGCAAGCTCGCGCAGCCTGCTGTAGTCGGCGATAGCGCGGTCATAGTCGGTGCGGGGGGCATTGTCCTCATCCCCCCATTCGGGGCGATACTGGGGAACAAGGTCAAAGCGGTCTTTATATACATTGCCGCGGAAATAATAGGCCATCACAAATGACGGGTCGTATTTGTTGACCAGATTGTAATAGGAGAGCGCGCTGCCCCAGTCCCGCTCCTTGGAAAAATATATCGCCAGGTTGTGATACACATTCGCCCGGAAAAACCCCCAGAACAGATTCATCGGATAGAGCATGGCCAGTATTATCAGCAATGCCGCCGCGCCGTTGGCCATCCAGGCCGTCCTGAGAAATTTCCAGCACAGCCAGGCCGACATCGGTATCATCACCACCCAGGCAACATGCCATTGCAGGAAATCGCCGAAGGGCATGGTGTCGGCCAGCGGCCCCTGCAATTCCGAGAACTGGCCCCATATGGAAAACAGCAGCCACAGCAGCCCGCCGAAGGCGGCAAGGCGCAGCGGCCACAGCCAGGCGGAGGGTTCCGGTTCCTCGTTTTTTGGCAGCAGCG
Organism: Elusimicrobiales bacterium; assembly: GCA_041651175.1. Lineage (NCBI taxonomy): Bacteria > Pseudomonadati > Elusimicrobiota > Elusimicrobia > Elusimicrobiales > Elusimicrobiales bacterium. Next base: position 11,147 of record JBAZJT010000034.1, read on the forward strand.
CGGCGGAGGAATAATCCGTCTGATGCGTCTCGTAGAGCGCCTTTCCCCTGGCTATGGCAATCACAAGCCCAGGCAGCAGGCCGAAATATATCCCGGAAGAGACAAAGCGCATGCTGACGTCAAAGAAGTTATGCGCCATCATCGCGGCGAAGGCAGCCAGGTAGCCCAGCAAATCGTAGGCGCGGGGAGGGGGGCGCAAATCCGGGTCTTCCAGCAGCGCCCGCGTCTGCGCGCCCAGCGCGCGCAGTCCGGTAACCACGGTGAAAACTATTATCCACAGGAACAGCCCGAAACCCAACAGGCCGTTGTCCATCCACTGTTCCAGATATTCATCCTCCGCATGGTCGGTTTCGGTGTTATGCTTGCCCTCTATGTGGAATATCTGCGGGCGGCGGAACGCGGGATAAATGACCTTGAAAGTCCCAACCCCGGTGCCGGTGAAGGGTTTCGTCTCTATCATCTCCCAGGTGGAAAGCCAGGTGAACACGCGGAAATTGACGGAATTCATCCTTTTCGCGGCAAACACCCCCACCAGCGCGGCGCAGCCCAACAGCACGGACAGCGCAGCGGCATTGATGGCGACTTTATACCGCTCGTAATACCGCCGCAGGAAAAACACCGAATACATCGCCGTGAATATCGCGGAGGCTATGCCGAACCCCATCCACGCGCCCTTTGTCTCGGTGAAATAGAGGCAGGCGGCGTCGGCCAGCAGAATCGGAATGTACCAGAAAGAGCGCGTTTTCAGATACTGCGCCAGAAAAACGAAAAACACCAGCAGCGCAAAATCGGCGAAGAAATTGGGATTGCCGTAGGTGGAAAAAACGCGCGGCCCGAACGCCGCCCGCCACACAAACGGGTCCAGCCGCACGGACGAATGGCGCGCGTAAAACTGCCAGTCCGCTATCTGGACCAGGCCGTAGAGTATGGTAACCGCCGCGCCGGCCAGGAATATTTTCGTAAAGCGGTTCACCGCCTTCTCGTCAAATTCGGAAATGACCACCACCGAAACGCCGGTGTAGACCATATAGCGCACGAAATCGTCCACCGACAGCCATTTGTACGGCGCGTTCAGGAAAGACAACACGATATAGCCCATGTAAAGCAGGAAAGGCGACAGGAAAATAAGGTCCTCTTTGCGTATCGCCTTTCTGCCCTCAAGCGCGAGCAGGCAGGTCCACAGCGCAAACAGCGCCAGCCCGCCCATTTGCAGCAGAGTTATCTTGACCTGCGCCGAATCGTAGGTGCGCAGATAAAAAGCGTTGGAAATAAGGACGTAAAGGAAAGGCACCCACCAGTGTATGGCGCCGCGCAGATAATCCACTGCCGGGGATAGCGCCGCCTGAGCAGCGGCGGCGGGAGATTTTTTTTCTCTTGCCATCAGAATAAGCCGAGGATGGGACTTGAACCCACAACCTATCGCTTACGAAGCGATCGCTCTACCGTTGAGCTACCTCGGCGCGTTTTATAAGTATACCGAATCTAGGACGGTTTGGCGAGTGCGAGAATTATCCAATGCAAGATGAGCCTGAAGGAATGCTCGTTTCCAACACAAGATGAGCCTGAACCGCGCTGAAATCGTCCGTTTGCGCTCTGTCGTTCGTAAACTAAGCCATGACGCTGGAAATG
>JBAZJT010000035.1 GCA_041651175.1 Elusimicrobiales bacterium
AGTTGGAGTATGCGCCGGAACACGGAGAAAGAAAGAAGCAGTTATTGAGAATGGACGCGGAACAACAGCAGCTTTACAACATTATCCGTCAATAACCACTGGGTGTCCCGTTGGCGAAGTCAGGAAGAGCGGGGGCCGGCCTGCTTTCCCCCCTCCAGAACATTCACCCTGTCGCGCAGTTTTCTTATTTCCTCCGCCTGCGCATCGTTGGCGGCCTTCAATTCCTTGATTGATTCTATCAGCGGGGCGAACAAAACGTCGTATGCGACCACCTTGTGTCCGTCCTTGGCGGAGCGCACCGCCTCCGGCATGACCTTCTCAAGCTCCTGGGCTATCACGCCGTCCGAACGCTCGCCGTTGGCCTTCCACCGGAAGCTGACGCCGCGCAGCTTTTCAATGATACTCAACCCCTTGCTGGTTGAAATATCTGTTTTCAGCCTTTCGTCCGAGTTGTGGTAGTAGTTGTTGGCATACAAATCGCCATTCACCTGCAGATAATGCGTGCCGGAGTCCCAGAATATGCGCGCGTTGCTGGTATTATTGTCAAGAGTAAATCCGACATTGGAACCTGCGCCGGACATGTATATCTCGCCGCCCTCGCTGGAACCATCCACCGCGCGCATGATGAGTCGCTTGTTAGATGTGTCGGTATACATGATGTTGGCCACGTCCAGCAACCCCGCCGGCGAAGTGCTTCCTATGCCCACATTGCCAGAGAAATATGAGTACCCGCTTGTGCCGCCGTCAATCTGCAGATAGGCCGCGCTGTCATTATGTATCCCGCCCCTGAACTGCGCCTGGTTCGCGAAATAAGGCGTCCCGCCGGAAACATAGATGCCGTAAGGTATTGTTATATAGCTGCCGCCGCTGGTTATGGATGGATTTGTCTGCGAAAGCGTCAACCCGCCGCCAATGCCGACGTTGTGCGACATGGTTACGTCGCCGCTGGCAAGACCAACCATAAACGGCCGCAGGCTATTCCATGTGCCGTACTGGTCGCCGGATGCGGTAAACAGCAAATACAGATTAGAGCCGTCGTTGCGCCAGAACGCGCCGTAATTGCCGCTCACCATGCGGAACTGGCCGCCGGTGCCGAGGCCAGTACTCATTATTTCCCGGTCTGAGAATATGTACCCGCTGCGCACATCCAGAGCATAAGCAGGATTTGCTGTTCCGACGCCCAGTTGAGCGATATAAGCCCGCGAACTGACGGAAAGGCCAACCCCGGAATAGCTAAACGTCTGCGCCGCGCTCCACGTGTGCGCGCTACCCTGCGTCGTCGCTAGCGTCGGATTCGGGTAAGTCCCGGACAACTCGCCCGCCGCGGTCGTGGTGGTATATATGCCGTTGGTAACCGTCGCTGCGTTGCCCGTTATGCTGCCGATGATTGAGTTGCTAAACGTCTGCGTCGCGCCCCATGTATGCGCACTGCCCTGCGTGGTCGCCAGTGTCGGGTTCGGGTACGTCCCCGCCAGTTCGCCCGCCGCCGCGCCCGTCGGCGCGCCGCCTACCGCGCTGCCGTTCCAGTACAACGCCCCGCCGTTATTGTAAAGAGCAGCCGTCGTGTTCGTCGGCACGCCCGCCGCTATCCGTATGCCGGTGTTGCTGCCGGAACCGGTTACATCAAGCGCATTCGCCGTCGGCGCGGTCGTGCCTATCCCCACGCTGCCGCCGCTGGCGACTGTCATGCGGGTGGAGCCGGTCGTCTGGAAATATATCGGCGCGGCGTCTGACGTGGTCAAATAAAGCCCGCCCGTCCCGCGATGCTGAATGGAGGAATTGCTGTTGACGCCGGAATTTTCGCGAATGATACGCAAAGCCCAGTCGCTATAGGTGTCGTCGCCGTGGAAATCTATGTAGGCATACCGGTCGCCGCTGCCGCCAGCGTTTACTTCCATCCGGTCATTGGTAACCGTAGTATCCCCCAGATAAGCCGTGCCGACGACATCCAGTTGCGCCCTGGGGCTGAGGCTTCCTATGCCCACGCTGCCCTGCACCCACATCCCGGAGGACCCGCCGCCGAAATTGAATACCTGCATTTTGTGCGCGCTGGAATCATTCCAGAATATGCGCGCATCGCCGGCGTTATTGTCAAATGTGAAAGTGTTGTTGGACCCCGCGCCAGTCATGGTTATCTCGGCGCCCTCATTGGAGCCGTCCTGCGCGCGCATTATTATCATGCCGGTACTGGTATAAAACGCTCCGGCCACATCCAACCGCCCCAGCGGCGCGGCGCTTCCTATGCCCACGTTGCCGGATGAGTTCCATATGCCGGAAGGATAATAGGCATTGCTGCTGAACGTCTGCGCCGCGCTCCACGTGTGCGCGCTACCCTGCGCCGCCGCTAGCGTCGGATTCGGGTAAGTCCCGGACAACTCGCCCGCCGCGGTCGTGGTGGTGTAAATGCCATTCGTTACCGTCGCCGCGTTACCCGTTATGCTGCCAATTATGGAATTGCTGAATGTCTGCGTCCCCGCCCATGTATGCGACGCGGAATAATGCGCCGCCGCTATCGTCGGATTCGGATACGTCCCCGTCAGCTCGCCCGCCGCCGCACCCGTAGGCGCCGCGCCCGTTATTGTGGTATTGGCAGCCGATGTTATCCGCCCTTTCGCGTCTACAGTGAATACCCCGACCTGCGTACCGCTGCCATAGCTCCCGCTGGTTACCCCGCTCGTCGCCAGCGTCGGGTTCGGATATGTCCCGGTCAAATCGCCGGCGGCGGTCGTGGTGGTGTAAATACCATTTGTCACCGTCGCCGCGTTACCCGTTATGCTGCCAATTATGGAATTGCTGAATGTCTGCGTCCCCGCCCATGTATGCGACGCGGAATAATGCGCCGCCGCTATCGTCGGATTCGGGTAAGTCCCGGACAACTCGCCCGCCGCGGTCGTGGTGGTGTAAATGCCGTTTGTAACAGTGGCCGCATTGCCCGTTATGCTGCCGGCTATTGAATTGCTGAACGTCTGCGTCGCGCCCCATGTATGCGCCCCGCTCTGCGTGGTCGCCAATGTCGGATTCGGGTAGGTCCCCGTCAAATCGCCAGCCGCATTCCCTGTCGGCGACCCGCCCACCGCGCTGCCGTTCCAGTACAGGCTGCCGCCGTTATTGTAGAGAGCAGCCGTCGTGTTTGTCGGCACGCCAGCCGCTATCCGTACGCCTGTGTTGCTGCCGGAACCGGTTACATCAAGCGCGTTCGCCGCCGGCGCGGTCGTGCCTATCCCCACCGGGCCGTAGAGCACCGTCTTTGTGATGCTGCTGTTGCCCAGTGTAACGCTGTTGCTCCCGTTGCCTCTGGACTGATAGCCGATGACGATTTCATTGCTCTCGCTGTCCGCCGCCGGCCTTGCGTCGTAACCCAGATAAACCGAATTACTGCCCGCCGTATTGCCGGCGCCGCTGGTAATAAAATGGCCGGCATCGAATCCCAACGCGGTGTTGTTGCCGCCCGTGGTGTTGCTGTAAAGCGCCTGATAGCCGAGAGCCGAGTTGTTTGCGCCGGTAGTATAGGAATAAAGCGCTGCCGCGCCAAATGCTGAATTGTAACCGCCAGTGCTTTGTCCCGATGCGCCACGCATCGCATTCACGCCGCTGGCGGTATTCATGGTGCCCGTGGTGTTGTAATAAAGCGCGCTATAACCGCTGGCGGTATTATAGTTGGCCGTATTGTTGTAAAGCACGAAACCGCCAACCCCTGTATTTTGGCTCCCCGTATTAAGGTTAAGCGCGCTAGCGCCAAACGCGACGTTATAGTTCCCCGCGCTTTGGCCCGACACGCCGTATAACGCGGCATAGCCGATGGCGGTATTATTGCCGCCCGTGGTGTTGAATACAAGCGCGTTGACGCCGTTGGCGGTATTGTAGGCGCCTGATGTGTTGGCCTTCAGCGCCTGATAACCTGTGGCGGTGTTATAGCTGGCGGTGTTGTTGTAAAGCGCCAGGGAACCGACGCCTGTGCTGTAGCTTCCCGTATTGAGAAGGAGCGTATTGACGCCGAGCGCAGTGTTAGAGTCGCCGGAACTCTGGCCCGACACGCCATACAACGCGCCGTTCCCGAAGGCGGTATTGTTGCCCCCTGTCGTATTATAATAAAGCGTCCGGTAACCGATGGCGGCATTGCTGTCGCCGGTGGTGTTGGAAAGGCCCGCCTGATAACCGATAAGCGTGTTGTAGAGACCATCGCTGGCATTGGCATTCCCCGCCTGATAGCCCAGGAATATCCCGTAAACAGCGTTATTGACATTCATCAGATTGCTGATAACAGCCCTGGTAACACTGGTGTTCCCCAACGTGACGCTGTTGCTCCCGTTGCCTCTGCCCTGATAGCCGATTACGATTTCATTAGTTTCCGCATCCGCCGCAGGCCTTGCGTCATAGCCGAGATAGACCGAATTCGTCGGTGTCAAATTCTGACTGGTTCCCGTGCCGTAATACATGCCGGCATTATAACCCAACGCTGTATTATAACCGCCTGTGGTGACGTACTGAAGCGCGCTGTAACCGATGGCGGTATTGCCGCTGGCCGAACTCTGGCTGTAAAGCGCGTTGCGGCCTAAAGCGGCATTGGCGCTGCCCGTGTTGACGTATAGCGCGCCGTAACCTAGCGCGGTGTTGCTGTCGCCCGCGCTTTGTCCCGATACGCCGAACAATGCATACATTCCCACTGCCGTATTGGCGCTTCCGCTGGTGTTGCTGTTAAGCGCGCTGTAGCCATTGGCCACGTTGTTGGCTCCGGTCGTGTTATTTTCAAGCGCGCCGTAGCCGGTAGCGGTATTGGCGTTTGAACTCTGACCCGACGCGCCCTTTAGCGCATATGTGCCTACGGCGGTATTGTTATCGCCATTGTTGTAGTAGAGCGAGTTATACCCCACAGCCACACTGGAACCGCCTGTGGAGCGTCCTCTTCCCGCTCCGTAACCGATAACCGTATTGTTAGCGCCCGTGGTATTGGTATATCCCGCCTGATACCCGAAAGCGGCATTACCGGCGCCTGTGGTATTGCCGTACAACGCCTGATAACCATTGGCGGTGTTGTTGCTGCCCGTGCTTTGGCCGGATACGCCCTTCATCGCATCCGCGCCGGTGGCGGTATTGCTGGCGCCTGAGCTGTTGTATAACAACGCCTCATAGCCAGTGGCGGTATTGTTGCTGGCTGTATTGGAATAGAGCGCGGTGGAACCAACAGAGGTATTGTTGTTGCCCGTGTCGTTGGTGTATAGCGCCTGATAACCATAGGCGGCGTTACCGGCGCCGGTGCTGTTGGTGTATAGCGCCTGATAACCAAAAGCGGAACCCCTGATGCCGGTAGTGTTGGTTTTCCCGGCTTGATAACCCACAAAAGCATTGTGGGTGCCGCCGCTCTGATTTGCCGCCCCCGCCCCGTTGCCTATAAATGTCCCATACGCCGCGTCGTAGAAATTGAGATAGCCGGTTACCGCTATCGCCGTGCTGAACGTCTGCGCCGCCGACCACGTATGCGCGCTGCCCTGCGCGGTCGCTAAAGTCGGGTTTGGATACGTCCCCGTCAACTCGCCCGCCGCCGCGCCGGTCGGCGCCGCGCCGCTGATGGTTACATTCGTCGCCGAGGTTATTCGCCCTTTCGCGTCAACCACCAACTGCGCCACCTGCGTCGCATTGCCGTAGCTGCCGCTGGTTACCCCGCTGGTTGCCAATGTCGGGTTCGGATACGTCCCTGTCAAATCCCCCGCAGCCAACCCGCCGGAAAGTATCACGCCCGTCAGCCCCGCCCCGCTTCCCGAAAACGCCGTTGCCGTTACCGTCCCCACAACCTGCAATGCCGTTGACGGATTGATCGTCCCTATCCCCACGCTGCCCTGCAACACGGTCTTGGTGATGCTGGCATTGCCCAACGTCGCGCTGTTGCTGCCGTTGCCCTGGGCCCCATAGCCGATGACGATTTCATTGGTATCCCCGTCCGCCGCAGCCCGCGTATCGTAACCCATATAAACCGAGTTGGCAGTGGTCTGGTTTACGCCGCCGGAGGTTATATATCGGCCCGCGAGGTACCCCATCGCAACGTTGTTGCCACCCGTGGTGTTGGTGAAAAGCGCCTGATATCCGTTGGCGGTGTTATTGCTGCCTATGGTGTTGCTATAGAGCGCCTGACTGCCGACCGCAGTGTTGTTATCGGAACTCTGGCCCGACACTCCGAACATAGAATAATGCCCTATGGCGGTGTTGTTTGAACCGGTAGCATTATAATACAGCGCGGCCGCGCCGACACCGATATTTCCCACTCCCGTCGTAACGCCATGCAAGGACGCATAACCAAAAGCGGTATTGAAAGCGCCCGATGTGGCGCTGATGCCGGCGGTTGCCCCGAAAAAGCTGTTGTATGACCCGGCGCTGCCGCTTGTAAAAGAGGAGCTCTGCCCGCCCCCGCCGACAAATATGTTATAACCGATGGCGCCCGTCGGCTTGAAACTGCTTATCAAAACATCCTGCCCGCTGGTGGTAACATTGACCGCGCCGGTGAACGTCTGCGACCCGCTCCAGGTGTGCGCACCGGTTTGCGTGGTTGCCAGCGTCGGATTCGGATACGTCCCCGTTAAATCACCAGCCGCGCTGCCGGACGGCGCAACACCGCTTATTGTCACATTCGTAGCGGAGGTGATGCGGCCCTTCGCATCCACCACCAACTGCGCAACCTGTGTGGTATTGCCGTAACTGCCGCTCGTTACCCCGCTGGTCGCCAAAGTCGGGTTCGGATAAGTGCCCGTGAGGTCGCCCGCCGCGCTGGTGGTGGTATAGATACCGTTCGTAACCGTCGCCGCATTGCCGGTGATGCTGCCGATGATTGAGTTGCTAAACGTCTGCGTCGCGGACCATGTGTGCGCGCTGGCCTGCGTCGTAGCCAATGTCGGATTCGGATATGTCCCCGAAAGCTCGCCCGCCGCCGCGCCGGTGGGCGCCGCGCCGGTTACCGTTACATTCGTAACCGAGGTTACACGCCCTTTCGCATCAACCGTAACCTGCGCCACCTGCGTGCCATTGCCGTATGTCCCGCTGGTTACCCCGCTCGTCGCCAGCGTCGGATTCGGATAAGTGCCGGTTAAGTCGCCTGCCGCGCTGGTGGTGGTGTAGATACCATTCGTAACCGTCGCCGCGTTGCCGGTGATGCTGCCTACAATTGAATTGCTGAACGTCTGCGTCGCACCCCATGTGTGCGCGCTGCTCTGCGTCGCAGCCAATGTCGGGTTCGGATAGGTGCCCGCCAGTTCGCCCGCCGCCGCGCCCGTCGGCGCGCCGCTTACCGCGCTGCCGTTCCAGTACAAAGCCCCGCCGTTATTGTAGAGGGCAGCCGTCGTGTTAGTCGGCACGCCCGCCGCTATCCGCACGCCCGTGTTGCTGCCGGAACCCGTTACATCCAAAGCATTCGCCGTCGGCGCTGTCGTGCCTATTCCCACCGGGCCGTACAACACTGTCTTTGTTATGCTGCTGTTGCCCAGCGTCGCGCTGTTGCTGCCGTTACCCCGCGCCTGATAACCGATGACGATTTCATTAGTCTCCGCGTCCGCCGCCGGTCTTGCGTCGGCGCCCAGATAAACCGAATTAGACGGGGTCGCATTCTGACCTGACCCTGTGCCGTAATACATGCCGGCCGCATGGCCCAAAGCCAGGTTGTAGGAGCCTGTGGTGTTGAACTCAAGCGCATACATGCCCACAGCGTTATTCCAACTGCCTGTGGTGTTGGAATAAAGAGCCTGCTGCCCGACGGCGGTATTGTAGTTGCCCGTGGTGTTGGCATAAAGCGCGGCATACCCAACAGCCGCATTATCGGCGCCGGTGGTATTGCCGGCAAGCGCCGAATAACCAGTGGCGGTGTTATAGCTGCCCGTGCTTTGGCCGGACACGCCGAACATCGCGTTTCCGCCGATGGCGGTATTATAGCTGCCGGTATCGTGGTAGTATAGCGACTGACGGCCATACGCGCTATTAGAACCGCCTGTGGTATTGGAACGAAGCGCAGTAACGCCGGAAGCGGTATTATAATCGCCTGAGGTATTGGCTACTCCGGCGTAATAACCCAGGAAAACGTTGTCAGCGCCGTCGCTTTGATTTGCCGCGCCCGCACCGTTGCCTATAAATGTCCCATACGCCGCATCGTAAAAATTGAGGTATCCGGTAACCCGTATCGCGGTGCTGAACGTCTGCGCCGCCGACCACGTATGCGCGCCGGTCTGGGTAGTTGCTAACGTCGGGTTCGGATAGGTACCGGTGAGGTCGCCCGCCGCCGCGCCGGAGGGTGCAACACCGCTTATGGTTACATTCGTAGCCGAAGTAACCCGCCCTTTCGCGTCAACCGTAAGCTGCGGAACTTGTGTGGTGTTACCATAGCTGCCGCTGGTTACCCCGCTTGTCGCCAGCGTCGGGTTCGGATATGTCCCGGTCAAATCGCCAGCGGCGGTCGTGGTGGTGTAAATGCCGTTGGTAACCGTCGCCGCGTTGCCGGTGATACTGCCCACGATTGAATTGCTGAATGTCTGCGTCCCCGCCCATGTATGCGACGCGGAATAATGCGCCGCCGCTATCGTCGGATTCGGATACGTCCCCGTCAGCTCGCCCGCCGCCGCACCGGTCGGCGCCGCGCCGCTGATGGTTACATTCGTAGCCGAAGTAACCCGCCCTTTCGCGTCAACCGTAAGCTGCGGAACTTGTGTGGTGTTGCCGTAGCTGCCGCTGGTTACCCCGCTCGTCGCCAGCGTCGGGTTCGGATATGTCCCGGTCAAATCGCCAGCGGCGGTCGTGGTGGTGTAAATGCCGTTTGTAACAGTGGCCGCATTGCCGGTGATACTGCCGATTATGCTCTGCGAGAACGTCTGCGCCGCGCTCCAGGTATGAGCGCTGCCTTGCGCGGTCGCTAATGTCGGGTTCGGATACGTGCCGGTTAGTTCTCCAGCCGCGTTGCCGGACGGCGGCCCGCCCACCTGGCTGCCGCTCCAGTACAGGCTGCCGCCGTTGTTGTACAGCGCAGCCGTCGTGTTCGTCGGCACGCCCGCCGCTATCCGTATGCCCGTGTTGCTGCCGGAACCGGTTACATCCAAAGCATTCGCCGTCGGCGCGGTCGTCCCTATCCCCACGCTCCCCTGCAACACGGTCTTGGTAATGCTGGCATTGCCCAACGTTACGCTGTTGCTCCCGTTACCCCGCACCGCATAGCCGATTACGATTTCATTAGTCTCCGCATCCGCCGCCGGCCTTGCGTCGTAACCCAGATAGACTGAGTTGCTCGCAGTCGCATTCTGGCCGGTTCCCGCGCCGTAATACCGGCCGGCTTCATTGCCAACGGCGGTATTATAGTTGCCTGTGGTGTTGTAGTAGAGCGCGTCGGCGCCGATGGCGATATTATTGCCGCCCGTGCTTTGGCCTGACACGCCGTACATCGCGCCGTACCCGACCGCGACATTGTTGCTGCCCGTGGTGTTGAAATTAAGCGCGGCATACCCAAAAGCCGCATTATTGCTGCCTGTGGTATTGGCAAGCGCCGAATAACCAGTGGCGGTGTTAGCGCTGCCCGCGCTTTGGCCGGACACGCCCCTCATCGCATACACGCCGATGGCGGTATTGTAGCCGCCTGTGGTGTTGTACTGAAGCGTGTCGGCGCCCATGGCGGTATTGTTGCTGCCCGTGGTGTTGCCGTAAAGCGCGGCGGCGCCGTTGGCGGTATTAAAAATGCCCGTGGTGTTGCCGTAAAGCGCCTGATAACCGCTGGCGGTATTGACAGCGCCCGTGGTGTTGCCATTACCGGCATACATCCCGAAGAAGCTGTTGAAAGATGCATCGCTGCCGCTCGTATAGGAGGAACTCTGCCCGCCGCCGCCGATGAAAATGTTATTTCCCATTGCGCCAGCCGGCTTGTAGCTGCTTATCAAAACATCCTGCCCGCTGGTGGTAACATTGACCGCGCCCGTGAATGTCTGCGACCCGCTCCAGGTGTGCGCACCGGTTTGGGTGGTCGCCAATGTTGGATTCGGATACGTCCCCGTCAAATCGCCCGCTGCCGCACCCGTCGGCGCCGCGCCGGTGATGGTCACATTGGTTGCCATGGTTACGCGGCCCTTTGCGTCTACCGTAACCTGCGCAACCTCCGTCCCGCTGCCGTATGTCCCGCTCGTTACCCCGCTGGTTGCCAAAGCCGGGTTCGGATAGGTCCCCGTCAAATCGCCAGCCGCGCTGGTCGTGGTATAGATGCCGTTGGTTACCGTCGCCGCATTGCCGCTGATGGAACCGGCTATCGTTTCCGAAAATGTCTGTGTCCCGCCCCAGGTATGCGCGCCGGACAGCTCGGCTGCCAGTGCCGGGTTCGGGTAATTCCCCATCAAATCGCCGCCCGCAGCGCCCGTCGGCGCCGCGCCGGTGATGGTCACATTGGTTGCCATGGTTACACGGCCCTTTGCGTCTACCGTAACCTGCGCAACCTTCGTCCCGCTGCCGTATGTCCCCGCGGACACGCCATTATCTGCCAACAGCGGGTTAGGATAGGTGCCGGTTAAATCGCCCGCCGCCGCCGTGGTGGTGTAAATACCATTCGTAACTGTCGCCGCGTTGCCCGTGATGCTGCCGGCTATGGAATTGCTGAACGTCTGCGTCGCGGACCATGTGTGCTCGGTGGAATAATGGCTGTCCGCTATCGTCGGGTTCGGATAGGTCCCCGTCAAATCCCCCGCCGCGCTGGTCGTGGTGTAGATGCCGTTGGTTACCGTCGCCGCATTGCCGCTGATGGAACCGGCTATCGTTTCCGAAAATGTCTGTGTCCCGCCCCAGGTATGCGCGCCGGACAGCTCGGCTGCCAGTGCCGGGTTCGGGTAATTCCCCATCAAATCGCCGCCCGCAGCGCCCGTCGGCGCCGCGCCGGTGATGGTCACATTGGTTGCCATGGTTACGCGGCCCTTTGCGTCTACCGTAACCTGCGCAACCTCCGTCCCGCTGCCGTATGTCCCGCTCGTTACCCCGCTGGTTGCCAAAGTCGGGTTCGGATAGGTCCCCGTCAAATCCCCCGCCGCCGCCGTGGTGGTGTAAATACCATTCGTAACCGTCGCCGCGTTGCCCGTGATGCTGCCCATTATTAAATCGCTGAACGTCTGCGTCGCGGACCATGTGTGCTCGGTGGAATAATGGCTGTCCGCTATCGTCGGGTTCGGATAGGTCCCCGTCAGTTCGCCAGCCGCTAAACCACCGGATAGTATAACACCCGACAGTTCAGAGCCGCTTCCGGAGAATGCCGTCGCGGTAACTGTGCCCACAACCTGCAGGGCGGTGGAGGGATCGGTTGTTCCAACACCTACATACCCCATGCCCGTCAGCGACATTACGTGCTTTGTCGCTATGGTGTACGCGGAGTCGCCGGGTCTCCAAGTGAAGAAGTCAATTGCATTGTTGGCGGAGATGTTGTCGTCGTGGCGTGTTTTGATGGCATGGGGGTGAGTACCGTTGAGACTCATTACAACCTGGCTCTTGTCAAACGCACCGGCACCGTTTCCGCTTTCCGTCGCAATAGCCCCGTAGGCGGAATCGTTGGCAAAAGTTTGCAACGCGCTCCAAGTGTGCGCGCTGGGCTGCGATGTCACCAGTGTGGGATTCGGGTAGGTACCGGTCAAATCACCCGCTGCACTGCCCGTCGGCGCCGCGCCGATTATCAGCACATTCGTCGCGGAAATTATCCGCCCTTTCGCGTCAACGGTGAACTGCGCCACCTCGGTGGAGGTGCCGTAGCTGCCGCTGGTTACCGGGGTGGCGGCAAGCTCCGGGTTCGGATAGGTCCCGGTCAAATCGCCGGACGCAGCCGTTGTCGTGTAGACGCCATTCGTAACCGTCGCCGCGTTGCCGCTGATGGAACCGGCTATCATGTCCAAAAATGTCTGCGTCCCGCTCCAGGTATGCTCGCCGGACAGCGCGACGGCCAACGCAGGGTTCGGATAGTTCCCCGTCAAATCGCCGCCCGCCGCGCCGGTGGGCGCCGCGCCGGTGATGGTTACGCTCGTTACCGTGGTCACGCGGCCCTTTGCGTCCACCGTAACCTGCGCCACCTCCGTCCCGCTGCCGTATGTCCCGCTGGTTACCCCGCTTTCCGCCAGTTGCGGGTTCGGATATGTTCCGGTTAAATCGCCCGCCGCAGCCGTTGTCGTGTAGACGCCATTCGTAACCGTCGCCGCGTTGCCGCTGATGGAACCGGCTATCGTGTCCGAAAATGTCTGCGTCCCGCTCCAGGTATGCGGCGCGGAATAATGGCTGTCCGCTATCGCCGGGTTCGGATAGTTCCCGCTAAGGTCGCCCCCCGCAGCGCCGGTGGGCGCCGCGCCGGTGATGGTTACGCTCGTTACCGTGGTCACGCGGCCCTTTGCGTCCACCGTAACCTGCGCCACCTCCGTCCCGCTGCCGTATGTCCCGCTGGTTACCCCGCTTTCCGCCAGTTGCGGGTTCGGATATGTTCCGGTTAAATCGCCCGCCGCAGCCGTTGTCGTGTAGACGCCATTCGTAACCGTCGCCGCGTTGCCGCTGATGGAACCGGCTATCATGTCCGAAAATGTCTGCGTCCCGCTCCAGGTATGCTCGCCGGACAGCGCGACGGCCAACGCAGGGTTCGGATAGTTCCCCGTCAAATCGCCGCCCGCCGCGCCGGTGGGCGCCGCGCCGGTGATGGTTACGCTCGTTACCGTGGTCACGCGGCCCTTTGCGTCCACCGTAACCTGCGCCACCTCCGTCCCGCTGCCGTATGTCCCGCTGGTTACCCCGCTTTCCG
>JBAZJT010000036.1 GCA_041651175.1 Elusimicrobiales bacterium
TGTCCGGGTTGTATGTAAAAGCCACCGCCTTGCCCGCCGGGTCCGTCATGCGCGTTACGCGGCCTATAACGTCATAGGCGAAAGCCGAATTGCGGTTCAGCGCGTCGGTTACGGATGTGGCGTTGCCATAGCCGTCCCGCCCGATTGTTACCGCATGGCCCAGCGGGTCGGTTATCGCCAGCGGCAGCCCGCGCGCGTTGTTGGTTATATCGGTTGACTGCCCCGCCGCGTCGGTGATGCGCGAGAGGTTGCCGTTTCCGTCGTACGAAAAATGCGCGGTGTTGCCCTTCGCGTCGGCGTAATAGCTGATGCTGCCGGACGCAGGGTCGTAGCCGATATTTACCCGGTTGTTGAGCGGGTCCGTCGCGGCGGTCAGCCGGTTTTTCGCGTCCCACGCATAGCCGCGGATGTTGCCGGCGGGGTCGGTAACCTGAACCGGATTGTTCGCCGAATCGTAGGCGAACAGCGTCTTGCCGCCCGCGCCGTCAACCGTGTACGCCCGCCGGAAATGGCCGTTGGACTTGTTCCACCGCACAACCTCTTTGCCGCCCAGCGGCGGCGTGATGCGGGTTTCGCCCTCGCCGGTCTGGTCGTCCACGATATATTCGTAGGTGTATGTCCCCCGCGGCCCGGTCTTGGAGCTTAAATAATACCGCTGCGGGAAATACCACGCCGAAAACGCCGCCCGGTCCACGAAATAATAGCCGGACGCCGCCGGCGCAAGCGGCGCCAGATACACCTTGTCCGCCGGAGCCGCCGCGCCCGCCAGCAGCGCGCACCGCTCCGCGCCCGAGTAGCTGAACGCCGGAACGGATTTGCAGTCCCGCGAATGATCCACCCGGTACGCCGGCGCCGAGTACGCATAGCTTGTAACCTGCCCGCCGGGCGGGGTAACGCGCGAAAGCAGCTCCGCATTCCCCCAGCCGCCCGGCGCGAAATACCCGCCCGCAAAACCCTCCAGCCCGGATACGGAATAGCCCTGATAGCCGAAGGTTGACACGCCCTCGGGCCCTTCAAGCCCATTCAACTGCTTGCTATCACTCATTGAACACCCTTATTGCCATTGATAGTGTTGGCATCCATACTTTTTGAACGCAATGCAATGAATAAATTCACAGTTGTGATAAGCATGCTAACCAGCAATCCCACCAACAAAACCCCAAGCACAGCATCCCCAGATGCCTCTATTTGCTTCAACATCACACTAACTTCGGAAGATAATGAGATTTTATTCACCTCTATTATTCGTTTTATAATAATCTCGTAATATGCACAGATATCTGGAATTTCATGTGCAGAACCAAAAAAAAGCAAACAATTTACAGCAAGACTTGCAAGATTAATAAAGACGAGGATTTTTTTGGTTTTCATTTCTATTCTCCTGTATTGAATGAAAATAGGTTTATAGGAGGATCTATCCAGTTCCAGAATGGATCTAATCGAAGGGTAGGATCCTTAGGATTACTGGAAACCGCCTCCGCATATTCATGGAAAGCTGTTCTAGCGTTTTTAAAGTCCCATTTGTCATCAAAAGGATGCTCTTCCTGTTCAAGCCTAAGCGTTGCCAAAAGTTCCTCTGCTTGAAAAGCACAAATCAAGTAAGGTTGCCCTATATGCCCATGCGACCATTGAAATAATTTTCCAAGAATATTATTCAACATTGTAATCGGGAAACGTTTCTTTTCCCGATTCATTCTATTGATAGTTTTATCAAAGATTTTTCCAATTCTTTCCACATCGGCAGCACTTAAGCCGAGCGAATCTGTCAGATTCATTGGATTATTGTACACATACGCATATAAGTTAGTATCCCCGCCTCTAAATCCAATCGGGTCCTTTTGAGTGAATCTTCCCGTGCTTGGGTCATAGTATCTGGCGCGGTAATAGAACAGGCCGGTTTCGGCGTCCCATTCCCGGGCGGTGTAGCTGTAAAGACTGCCCGTCTGCGACCAACTGCTTGTGCTGCCGGTTACCTCGTTTTTGAACACGGGCCTGCCATATGCCTGATATTGCGTGCGCTCTACCACGGTTCCCGTCTGGTCGGCGATGGCAATTATGCTGCCAAGGCCGTCCGCCAGCAAGAAATAATCGCTTGCGCCTTTTCTTAACATCAGCGGCTCGTCCGTGCCGGGACCGTGCGTGTACATCGCCTTCAGCGCGCCGGCGGCGTCGGTTACAAATGCGATGTCCTCGCCGTCGTAGATAAAATGCTTGTCCGCCACCGTTTCGCCGTTGTGCGTTACCGTCTTTGCGATTCTGCGGCCTATCGCGTCGTAACGGTAGGTTGCGGTGTCGGTTGTGCCGCGCGTTACCTGCGTCAGGCGGTTCTGCGCGTCGTAGATGTATGCGGTCTGCGCGTTGTCGGATGCGCGCGTTTTTGTTGTCAGGTTGCCGTTGTTGTCGTATGCGTAAGTGTACTGGCTGTCGCTGTTCAGACGGTTTGCCGCGTCATAGGCGTAACCGGAGCGCACGGCGTCGCTTGTGCGGTCGCCCACCGCGTCGTAGGCGAAGGTCTCGGACTGCACGCTCAGCGCGCCGCTGGACGGGTGGACCGCGCTGGTCAGGCGGTGCAGGTCGTCATAGCCGAAAGTGTGCGCCCCGAAATCGTCAGCCATGGTCGCGCGGTTGCCGGCATTGTCGTATGTGTAGCCAACCTGCGCGATTACCGCGTTATCGGTTTTCCGGCGGTAGGTTATTCCGGTAAGCTGGTTCGCCGCGTCATAAACATATTCCGCCGCTACCGCCGCGCCCATGTCCATGCGCGTTCTGCGGCCCGCGGTGTCGTAGGTGAACTGGAACTGCGTCCCGCCGGGCGCGGTTATCGTTACGGGGCGGTTCAGCGCGTCGTAACTGTAGCTCCATGTGTAGCCGGAGGCCGTCATCGCCAGCCGGTTCCCGGCAGCGTCGTATGTGTACGCGAACGCGCCGCCGAGGTTTGCAATCTTGTCCTGCGCGCTTGTTGCTGTTACCCGGCCCGCCGCGTCGTAGCCGAATTGCAACTTTGTTTGCGGGTCCTCTATGCTCGTGGGATTGTTTGCAAGGTCATAAACATAGGTCGTCTGCCCGCCGGGGGCGGTGGCGGAGGTCAGACGGCCCAAAATATCGTAAGCGAATGCGAAACTGTTGCCGTTTGCGTCAGCCGCCGCGCTGATTCTTCCCGCCGCGTCGTAGCCGTAAGCGGCGGCATGATTGAGCGGGTCCGTTACCGATGCCAGCCTTCCCTGCGCGTCGTAGGCGAAGGCGGTGCCGTGGTTTGCCGCGTCGGTCAGCATGGTCAGCCGCTTTGCGCCCGTCTCGAAACCGCCCGGCTCGTAGCCGTAGCGCGTTACGCCGCCGATGGCGTCGGTAACCGTGTCAACTGTGTTGTCCGGGTTGTATGTAAAAGCCACCGCCTTGCCCGCCGGGTCCGTCATGCGCGTTACGCGGCCTATAACGTCATAGGCGAAAGCCGAATTGCGGTTCAGCGCGTCGGTTACGGATGTGGCGTTGCCGTAGCCGTCCCGCCCGATTGTTACCGCATGGCCCAGCGGGTCGGTTATCGCCAGCGGCAGCCCGCGCGCGTTGTTGGTTATATCGGTTGACTGCCCCGCCGCGTCGGTGATGCGCGACAGGTTGCCGTTTCCGTCGTATGAAAAATGCGCGGTGTTGCCCTTCGCGTCGGCGTAATAGCTGAACTGGAAATAGTTATTTCTGTGCATATTGATTTATCACTTATCTTCTTTACTCGGTATTTTCATGTTTCGTAAATGCTCTTGCTTGACAATATTTGGGTGTTTTATTAGCCATTGATACAAAGCACTGTTATATTGCTCTGCATATCGTTTAGCGATTGTCTGCAATCTTACATGCTCTGTGCTTTCAAAAAAATCGCCTGTTCCCACAATGCTATGTGTGCCGGTTATTTCCTTCAACCGCATAGCCTCACTAGGTAATCCTGGGATGCAAGAAACATACCCACCTAATACCATAAACTTGAAATCACCATTATCTACGGCCTTGTGCATATCTGCTACAGGATTTGCATTCTCCAGCCGTGTTAATGCCGGCGGGATTTCTTGCTTTGCAATCTTTCTCGCACTAAAACTGTAGTGATAAATGAAAATAACGATCACTATAAACCAACACAATGCTATTATGAACCATTTTGACTTCTGGTAACTAGTTAGGGCTGACATTGGCTCCTCCATTCATGTATTAGTACTTTATCCGAGCAGAGAACCCTAATTCCTGTATAATAGGATTCTCATTCTGGCTAACATTGTCCATCATATTTATCCCGGTATCTCTTGTCCCTGTAACTGCATGCCCCAATTCATGGGCAACAATCCCTGTAAGAGAAGGAATCCTTGGACCGCTAGAGGTTTCTATACTAAGCCGCAAAGCTTCGGCGGAATCAATAAATATCGTGTCTCCTGTTGCTCCTAACACACCAGCGCAATTTATCTCTAAGGATATGGGATGCCCATGCCTGTACCATGGTCCACGAATCATATCCTCTAATTCGCGACCTCGACGCGTTCGGAAAACACGATTAAGTACTATTTGCATCGCTAGTCGCTGAAGTTCTGTACCACCTATTATACTGACAGCATTTTCCCATGGATACAAAAATAGTCCCGAAGGATCATAGTGGTTGATTGGATTAGCATTTACATACGCATACAAATTTGGATCCCCTCCGGCGAAGCCTATGGGGTCTTTTTGGATGAAACGGCCGGTGTCCGGGGCGTAGTATCTGGCGCGGTAATAGAACAGGCCGGTTTCGGCGTCCCATTCCCGGGCGGTGTAGCTGTATAGATTGCCCGTCTGCGACCAACTGCTTGTGCTGCCGGTTACCTCGTTTTTGAACACGGGCCTGCCATATGCCTGATATTGCGTGCGCTCTGCGATGTTCCCGGTCTGGTCGGCTATCGCTATTATGCTGCCAAGCCCGTCCGCCAGCAAGAAATAATCGCTTGCGCCTTTTCTTAACATCAGCGGCTCGTCGGTGCCGGGACCGTGCGTGTACATCGCCTTCAGCGCGCCGGCGGCGTCGGTTACAAATGCGATGTCCTCGCCGTCGTAGATAAAATGCTTGTCCGCCACCGTTGCGCCGTTGTGCGTTACCGTCTTTGCGATTCTGCGGCCCAGTGCGTCGTAACGGTAGGTTGCGGTGTCGGTTGTGCCGCGCGCTACCTGCGTCAGGCGGTTTTGCGCGTCGTAAACATAGGTTGTCTGCGCGTTGTCCGATGTGCGCGTTTTTGCCGTCAGGTTGCCGTTGTTGTCGTATGCGTAAGTGTCCTGGCTGTCGCTGTTCAGTCGGTTTGCGGCGTCATAGGCATAACCGGAGCGCACGGCGTCGCTTGTGCGGTTGCCCACCGCGTCGTAGGCGAAGGCCTCGGACTGCACGCTCAGCGCGCCGCTGGACGGGTGGACCGCGCTTGTCAGGCGGTGCAGGTCGTCATAGCCGAAAGTGTGCGCCCCGAAATCGTCAGCCATGGTCGCGCGGTTGCCGGCAGTGTCGTATGTGTAGCCAACCTGCGCGATAACCGCATTGTCGGCTTTGCGGCGGTAGGTTATTCCGGTAAGCTGGTTTGCCGCGTCGTAGACGTAATCCGCGGCGACGGCGGCGCCCATGTCCATGCGCGTGCGCCGTCCGGCGGCGTCGTAGGTGAACTGGAACTGCGTCCCACCGGGGGCGGTTATCGTTACGGGGCGGTTCAGCGCGTCGTAACTGTAGCTCCATGTGTAGCCGGAGGCCGTCATCGCCAGCCGGTTCCCGGCGGCGTCGTATGTGTAGGTGAACGCGCCGCCCAGGTTTGCAATCTTGTCCTGCGCGCTTGTTGCCGTTACCCGGCCTGCCGCGTCGTAGCCGAATTGCAGCTTTGTTTGCGGACCCTCCACCGTTGTCAGGTTGCCCGCAAGGTCGTAAGCATAAGTTGTCTGCCCGTCGGGGGCGGTGGCGGATGCCAGCCGGCCCAAAATATCGTAAGCGAATGCGAAGCTGCTGCCGTTTGCGTCAGCCGCCGCGCTGATCCTGCCCGCCGCGTCGTAGCCGTAGCTCGCCGCATGGCTTAACGGATTGGTTACCGATGATAAACGGTCCTGTATGTGACCAAACGTTTCTCTCTTTCCCACCATTCCCGTTGGGATCGAGGCATACGAGCACTCTGCGAAGAAAAATATCGCCACACTTAACAACATAGGAATTCGTGCTACGCAACGCATCGCCATAGTTAAATCCATAACACTGCGCAATACTCAACTCTTCTTAATTTTCCTGCGCAGATATATTCCAAATGATGAGAGAATAAGCAGCCCATACAACTCATCTGACAAATCCTCTAAAAGAAATGCCGATTGGCCAAATATCAAAAGATGTATTAGGCAGATTAGCGCAAATGCTCCGGCAACATAGAGACCCTCCTTTACAACGGTTACAATCCCACCAATAAGATATCCAGCAATTACAAATGTAAGGAGGTTTAATAAGAGATGTAGAACACCATGCTCTAGATGAAAAAATTCTAACATTGACTCAATGAAAAATGGCGCATAAAATTGGACGAGCAGTATCGCAAATATTTTTAGTCCTTTTTTCATATCAATCTCCTTGCCTGTTCACCTTTTTATTGAGGGGATTCATTAACCGCAGGTACCACATGCGGGACACCATTTCAAATGCCCATGTATGGCAATTATATACTCCTAACCAGCTTCTAGGCGGAATATGTTCCAGAACCTCTTTTACAACAGGATCATCGTTTTCAATTCCAGTTGGAATGTAGAACCACGCGTCTTGGTCAATGGGTTCGTTATGCAGAATTTCACCTATACCGCCAAATGGATATTGCACACTAGGGACAAAACTGTATGTGTCTTTTCCAGCCTTTATATATGAATGCGGTAACCTCACTCCCCGTGCCCAACGCACACCTATGGCTACCGTATTATCATCCTTACTGTTAGTTGTTGTTCCACTTGCATCACGGTATAAACCCGGATTATTATACACATACGCATATAAATTCGTATCCCCGCCGTTGAAGCCTATCGGGTCTTTTTGGATAAATCTGCCGGTGTCGGGGGCGTAGTATCTGGCGCGGTAATAGAACAGGCCGGTTTCGGCGTCCCATTCTCTGGCGGTGTAGCTGTATAGGCTGCCCGTTTGCGACCAACTGCTTGTGCTGGCGGTTATTTCGTTCCTGAACACGGGCTTGCCGTAGGCTTGGTATTGCGCGCGCTCAACTACGGTTCCCGTCTGGTCGGCGATGGCGATTATGCTGCCAAGTCCGTCCGCCAGCAAATAATAATCGCTTGCTCCCTTGCGCAGCATCAGCGGCTCGTCCGTGCCGGGGCCGTGCGTGTAGGTCGCCTTCAGCGCGCCGTCCGCGCCGGTTACAAATGCGATGTCCTCGCCGTCGTAGATGTAATGCTGTTCGCGAATTGTTTCGCCGTTGTGCGTTATCGTTTTTGCGATTCTCCGGCCTGTTGCGTCGTAGCGGAGCGTCTCGCTGTAGCCCGACGGCAGGTTTACTTGCGTAAGGCGGTTCTGCGCGTCGTAGATGTATGCGGTCTGCGCGTTGTCGGATGCGCGCGTTTTTGTTGTCAGGTTGCCGTTGTTGTCGTATGCGTAAGTATACTGGCTGTCGCTGTTCAGACGGTTCGCCGCGTCATAGGCGTAACCGGCGCGTACCGCATCCGACTGGCGGTTGCCTACCGCGTCGTAGGCGAAGGTCTCGGATTGCACGCTCAACGCGCCGCTGGACGGGTGGACCGCGCTTGTCAGGCGGTGCAGGTCGTCATAGCCGAAAGTGTGCGCCCCGAAATCGTCGGTCATGGCCGCGCGGTTGCCGGCAGTGTCGTATGTGTAGCCGACGCTGGCGATAACCGCATTGTCGGTTTTGCGGCGGTAGGTTATTCCGGTAAGCTGATTGGCGGCGTCGTAAACATATTCCGCCGCTACCGCCGTACCCATGTCCATGCGCGTTCTGCGGCCCGCCGCGTCGTAGGTGAATTGGAACTGCGTCCCGCCGGGCGCGGTTATCGTTACGGGGCGGTTCAGCGCGTCGTAGCTGTAGCTCCAGGTGTAGCCGGAGGCCGTCATCGCCAGCCGGTTGCCGGCGGCGTCGTATGTGTAGGTGAACGCGCCGCCGAGATTTGCAATCTTGTCCTGCGCGCTTGTTGCCGTTACACGGCCCGCCGCGTCATAGCCGAATTGCAACTTTGTCCGCGGGTCCTCTATGCTTGTGAGGTTGTTTGCAAGGTCGTAGCTGTAGACCGTCTGCCCGTCGGGGGCGGTCGCGGATGTCAGCCGGCCCAGAATATCGTAGCCGAATGCGAAGCTGCTGCCGTTTGCGTCGGCTGCCGCGCTGATCCTGCCCGCCGCGTCGTAGCCGTAAGCGGCGGCATGATTGAGCGGATCCGTTACCGATGCCAGCCTTCCCTGCGCGTCGTAGGCGAAGGCGGTGCCGTGGTTTGCCGCGTCGGTCAGCGAAACAAGCCGCTTCGCGCCCGTCTCGAAACCGCCCGGCTCGTAGCCGTAGCGCGTTACGCCGCCGATGGCGTCGGTAACCGTGCCGGGCGTGTTGTCCGGGTTGTAGGCGAAAGCCACCGCCTTGCCCGCCGGGTCCGTCATGCGCGTTACGCGGCCTATAACGTCATAGGCGAAAGCCGAGTTTCGGTTCAGCGCGTCGGTTACGGATGTTGCGTTGCCATAGCCGTCCCGCCCGATTGTTACCGAATGGCCCAGCGGGTCGGTTATCGTCAGCGGCAGCCCGCGCGCGTTATTGGTTATATCGGTTGACTGCCCCGCCGCGTCGGTGATGCGCGACAGGTTGCCGTTTGCGTCGTACGAAAAATGCGCGGTGTTGCCTTTCGCGTCGGCGTAATAGCTGATGTTGCCGGACGAAGGGTCGTAGCCGATGTTTATCCGGTTATTGAGCGGGTCCGTCGCGGCGGTCAGCCGGTTTTTCGCGTCCCACGCATAGCCGCGGATGTTGCCGGCGGGATCGGTAACCTGAACCGGATTGTTCGCCGAATCGTAGGCGAACAGCGTCTTGCCGCCCGCGCCGTCAACCGTGTACGCCCGCCGGAAATGGCCGTTGGACTTGTTCCACCGCACAACCTCTTTGCCGCCCAGCGGCGGCGTGATGCGGGTTTCGCCCTCGCCGGTCTGGTCGTCCACGATATATTCGTAGGTGTATGTCCCCGACGGCCCGGTTTTGGAGCTTAAATAATACCGCTGCGGAAAATACCACGCCGAAAACGCCGCCCGGTCCACGAAATAATAACCGGACGCCGCCGGCGCAAGCGGCGCCAGATACACCTTGTCCGCCGGCGCCGCCGCGCCCGCCAGCAGCGCGCACCGCTCCGCGCCCGCGTAGTTGAACGCCGGAACGGATTTGCAGTCCCGCGAATGATCCACCCGGTACGCCGGCGCCGAGTACGCATAGCTTGTAACCTGTCCGCCGGGCGGGGTAACGCGCGAAAGCAGCTCCGCATTCCCCCAGCCGCCCGGCGCGAAATACCCGCCCGCAAAACCCTCCAGCCCGGATACGGAATAACCCTGATAGCCGAAGGTTGATACGCCCTCGGGCCCTTCAAGCCGCTCCAGCAGCCCGGAGCCGGTGTAGCCGAAATAATGCGCCCGCCCGCCGATGTCGGTTACAGAAGACACCCGCCCCGCCCCGTCGCGCGAAAACGAGTAAAGAACGCGCCCGTCCGGGTCCCGCACGGCCGACAGCAGGCCGGAGGAATACTCCAGCAAAAGCGCCGAGCCGTTGCGGTCGGTTACCGAAACCAGCCGCCCCGCGCCGTCGTAGGAATAAACCAGCCTGTCGTCCGCGCTCCACACAAACCCCGACGGCGCCGCGGTGGAGCCGGAAACCGACAAAACCGCGCTCTCGCCCGCAGGCGCAACCCACTGGCCGGAGGAATTGAGGAAATAAAGCAGCCGCCGCCCGTCCGGCGGGCGCACGACGGCGACGGTCTCCAGGTCGGAGGCGGGGATGGCCATGCCGGAGGCGCCCATCAAGGCGCCGG
>JBAZJT010000037.1 GCA_041651175.1 Elusimicrobiales bacterium
GTCCGCCGCCGCGCTGGCGGTCTCGGCCCTGCCGCCCGCATTCTCCGAATGCGGCAGCAGCCAGGGCCAGGCCTCCTATACCTATACCTGCGCCGCCGGGCAGACAACCTCCGGCGTCGCGCCCGGCGGGACATCCTCCTCCGGCAATTACGGCGAGGCGACGTTTTCCGTCCCCGTCTCAGGCGCGTATGTTCCCACTATAGTGCCCAATCCTCCCTCTATTCCCCCCACGCCCGAGACGTGCCAGTTGCCTTCCACGGAGGCTCCGTCGGACTGTCCGCGGTGCTACGACGAGGCGTCCGGCGGCGTTTTTGTCAGCGGCGACCCGGCGGTCTATGTCCCCAATTTCGCCGGGCCGGTGGATTTCCGGGTGTTTTATCTCAGCGACAACCAGGACGCCGGCGACATCGGCAAGTCGTGGCGGCATTCGTTTGAATCATCGGTGCGGGTGTATTCGGCGGCGCGGCTGCTGGCTTCTGCCTCGGTTGCGGGCGGCTGGAGCGATCCGTACTCACCCGGCGCCGTGATGGGCGCCTCCGGCATGGCCATCCCCGCCTCCGACCTGGAGACCGTCGCCGTCGTGCGCCCGCCGGACGGGCGGCGGCTGCTGTATTTCCTCAATTCCTCCGGCCAGTGGGTTGCTCCGGCGGGCGAGAGCGCCGTTTTGTCGGTTTCCGGTTCCACCGCGGCGCCGTCGGGGTTTGTGTGGAGCGCGGACGACAGGCTGGTTTATTCCTACGACGGCGCGGGGCGGCTGGTTTCGGTAACCGACCGCAACGGCTCGGCGCTTTTGCTGGGGTATTCCTCCGGCCTGCTGTCTTGGGTGAAAGACCCGGACGGGCGCGTACTTTACTCGTTTTCGCGCGACGGGGCGGGGCGGGTGTCTTCTGTAACCGACATCGGCGGGCGGGCGCATTATTTCGGCTACACCGGCTCCGGGCTGCTGGAGCGGCTTGAAGGGCCCGAGGGCGTGTCAACCTTCGGCTATCAGGGCTATTCCGTATCCGGGCTGGAGGGTTTTGCGGGCGGGTATTTCGCGCCGGGCGGCTGGGGGAACGCGGAGCTGCTTTCGCGCGTTACCCCGCCCGGCGGGCAGGTTACAAGCTATGCTTACTCGGCGCCGGCGTACCGGGTGGACCATTCGCGGGACTGCAAATCCGTTCCGGCGTTCAACTACGCGGGCGCGGAGCGGTGCGCGCTGCTGGCGGGCGCGGCGGCTCCGGCGGACAAGGTGTATCTGGCGCCGCTTGCGCCGGCGGCGTCCGGCTATTATTTCGTGGACCGGGCGGCGTTTTCGGCGTGGTATTTCCCGCAGCGGTATTATTTAAGCTCCAAAACCGGGCCGCGGGGGACATACACCTATGAATATATCGTAGACGACCAGACCGGCGAGGGCGAAACCCGCATCACGCCGCCGCTGGGCGGCAAAGAGGTGGTGCGGTGGAACAAGTCCAACGGCCATTTCCGGCGGGCGTACACGGTTGACGGCGCGGGCGGCAAGACGCTGTTCGCCTACGATTCGGCGAACAATCCGGTTCAGGTTACCGATCCCGCCGGCAATGTCCGCGGCTATGCGTGGGATGCGAAAAACCGGCTGACCGCCGCGACGGACCCGCTCAATAACCGGGTAAACATCGGCTACGACCCTTCGTCCGGCAACATCAGCTATTACGCCGACGCGAAGGGCAACACCGCGCATTTTTCGTACGACGGGAACGGCAACCTGTCGCGCATCACCGACGCGGCGGGGCAGTCAACCGATATAACCAATAACGCGCGCGGGCTGCCGCTGGCGATAACCGACCCGATGGGCCATGCGGTAACAATCGGGCGGGACGGCTATGGCAACGCGACATCCGTAACCGACGCGCTGAACCGCAATTCCGGTTTCGCCTATGACATCATAGGCCGCGTAACGCGCATGACGGACCCGGCGGGCAAGGCGGTGGCTTTTACATACAACCCGGACAACACGCCCGACACGGTTACCGACGCCATCGGCGGCGTAACGCGCTACGGTTACGAGCCGGGCGGTTTTGAAACCGGCGCAAAGCGGCTTGTTTCGCTGACGGACGCCGCCAATCACGCGACGGGTTTCGCCTACGACGCGCAGGGCCGGTTGGCATCGGTAACGGATCCGCTCAATCATGCCGCCGCTTACGGCTACGACGCGGCGGGAAGGATCAGCGCGGCGACCGACGCAAACGGCAGCAGCTTCGCATTCGCTTACGATATTTTGGCCCGTCTGACCTCCGCCACCGCCCCCGACGGTCAGACGACCTATGTTTATGACCTTGCAAACAATCCCACGAGCATAGAGGACCCGCAAACAAAGTTGCAATTCGGCTATGACGCGGCGGGCCGGGTGACGGCAACAAGCGCGCAGGACAAAGCCGCAAACCTCGGCGGCGCGTTCGCGTACACATACGACGCCGCCGGCAACCGGCTGGCGATGACGGCCTCCGGCTACACATGGAGCTACAGTTACGACGCGCTGAACCGCCCCGTAACGATAACCGCGCCCGGCGGGACGCAGTTCCAGTTCACCTACGACGCCGCAGGCCGCAGAACGCGCATGGAGATGGGTACGGCGGTAGCGGCGGAATATGTTTACGACGCCGCCAATCAGCTTACCGGAATAATCTACCGCCGGAAACCCGATAACGCGGTAATCGCGCAGGTTGGCTACACATACGACACTGCCGGCAACCGCGCAACCATGACCGACGATTTCGGGGCGCACACTTTCGGCTATGACGACCTACACCGCCTGACAAGCGCGGTCCACCCGTCCAGCGGCGCGCTGAGCGTGCAGTCCGAAACCTTCGCTTACGACGCGGTCGGCAACCGCACAAGCGACGCCGTGCGCGCCGGTTACGCCTATGACGCGGCGAACCGTCTGAATAGCGACAGCCAGTACACTTACGCATACGACAACAACGGCAACCTGACAACAAAAACGCGCGCATCCGATAACGCGCAGACCGCATACATCTACGACGCGCAGAACCGCCTTACGCAAGTAAACCTGCCGTCGGGCTACAGCGAGGCGCTCCGTTACGACGCGACAGGCCGGAGAATCGCAAAAACGATAACGCACAACGGCGAGACAATTCGCGAACAGCATTACATCTACGACGGCGAGGACATCGCATTTGTAACCGACGCCGCCGGCGCGTTGAAAAGCCTCTACACGCACGGTCCCGGCACCGACGAGCCGCTGATGTTAAAAAAAGGCGCAAGCGATTATTACCTCCTTGCCGACGGCCTTGGCAGCATAATAGCCATCGCCGACCAGTCCGGGAACATCGCAGAGCGCGCGCAATATCAGGCCTATGGCAAGCCCGTGTTCAGAAACGAGGTAACCGGCAGCACAAGCAGTTGGTCGCAGACGGGCAGTCTTTACAGCTACACCGCCCGGGAATGGGACGCCGAAACCGGACTGTTCTATTACCGCGCCAGGTACTACGCCCCCGACACCGGCAGATTCATCCAAAAAGACCCCATAGGCTTCAACGGCGGCGATACGAACTTGTATGCGTATGTGTGGAATGACCCCTTAATATACACCGACCCATCCGGTGAATTTGGAATGGAGGATATGCCGACATTGCCGCAAGGTTTCATAGATTTTTCGGCGGGATGGGGTGACTGGATCTGGTTTGGAGCCGGTCCATGGATTAGAAAGAGATTGGACATTGACACTGTTAATATATGTTCAGGGTATTACAATGCCGGACTTACGGCTGGTGCATTAACAGATGTTGCACTAGGCGCATATGCTACAGGATATAGAGTTAAAATTTCGATGCACGATCCTCATCATACATTTGGGTCTTTCGGTAGGTTGCCGCATTTACAAATTAATTGGTGGAAGTCTGGTGCGGCGGGTTCGGGATCAAAACCCATACGCATACCTATTCCGTGGGGGTTGCAAAGATAAAGGAGAGCATGATGCATACCAAAAAACTGCAATTTATCAACTTGGATGAGATACAAAAGCTGACCGACATAATACATGATATGTGGTTTAATACTGATTGGATAATATTTAATCAGGCGGAGTCTATCTTGACGATTCCATTTGGAGAAGTCCAATACTCCAAAGCGAGAATGGTTGCAAATTATGTGCTTCTTCGTAAATACACTGCAGTTGTTGCAAAGAGTTGCTTACGTGTTCACAATGTAAAGCATTACGAGTTGTTCGATCGGTCCAAAATCGGGACATACGATTTCAACGACATCAAATATTTGAATGGACATATCACTATTACTACATGCGAAGATTTAACAATTGACGTGGCTTCAGATGAATTCATGATTGAAATCGAGCGCACTGACGAAATTATCGGTGAATATCAATTTCGCTTAATACTTGGGATAGAATGCGGAGTAAATCTAAAGTTCGATTCAAAAATATGAATGATTCTCCAAAAATGTTTCGACATCTCCTTTTACCCAAAGCATCATCTATTTTATTGGGATACAGTGGCAGCGAGATTGTGCGGTGGAACAAGTCCAACGGCCATTTCCGGCGGGCATACACGGTTGACGGCGCGGGTGGCAAGACGCTGTTCGCCTACGATTCGGCCAACAATCCGGTTCAGGTTACCGATCCCGCCGGCAACATCCGCGGCTATGCGTGGGACGCGAAAAACCGGCTGACCGCCGCGACGGACCCGCTCAATAACCGGATAAACATCGGCTACGACCCTTCATCCGGCAACATCAGCTATTACGCCGACGCGAAGGGCAACACCGCGCATTTTTCGTACGACGCAAACGGCAACCTGTCGCGCATCACCGACGCGGCGGGGCAGTCAACCGATATAACCAACAACGCGCGCGGGCTGCCGCTGGCGATAACCGATCCGCTGGGCCATTCGGTAACAATCGGGCGGGACGGCTATGGCAATGCAACATCCGTAACCGACGCGCTGAACCGCAATTCCGGTTTCGCCTATGACGTTATAGGCCGCGTAACGCGCATGACGGACCCGGCGGGCATGGCGGTGGCTTTTACATACAACCCGGACAACACGCCCGACACGGTTACCGACGCCATCGGCGGCGTAACGCGCTACGGCTACGAGCCGGGCGGTTTCGAGACGGGCGCAAAGCGGCTTGTTTCGCTGACGGACGCCGCCAATCACGCGACGGGTTTCGGCTACGACGCGCAGGGCCGGTTGGCATCGGTAACGGATCCGCTCAATCATGCCGCCGCTTACGGCTACGACGCGGCGGGAAGGATCAGCGCGGCGACTGACGCAAACGGCAGCAGCTTCGCATTCGCTTACGATATTCTGGGCCGGCTGGCATCCGCCACCGCCCCCGACGGGCAGACGACCTACGGCTACGACCTCGCAAACAACCTCACAAGCATAGAGGACCCGCGGACAAAGTTGCAATTCGGCTATGACGCGGCGGGCCGGGTAACGGCAACAAGCGCGCAGGACAAGATTGCAAACCTCGGCGGCGCGTTCACCTACACATACGACGCCGCCGGGAACCGGCTGGCGATGACGACCTCCGGCTACACATGGAGCTACAGTTACGACGCGCTGAACCGCCCCGTAACGATAACCGCCCCCGGCGGGACGCAGTTCCAGTTCACCTACGACGCCGCAGGCCGCAGAACGCGCATGGAGATGGGTACGGCGGTAGCGGCGGAATATGTTTACGACGCCGCCAATCAGCTTACCGGAATAACCTACCGCCGCAAAACCGACAATGCGGTAATAGCGCAGACCGGCTACACATACGACAACGCCGGCAACCGCGCAACCATGGCTGACGATTTCGGGGCGCACACTTTCGGCTATGACGACCTGCACCGTCTGACAAGCGCGGTTCACCCGTCCAGTGGCGCGCTGACGACGCAGTCCGAGACCTTCGCCTACGACGCGGTGGGCAACCGCACAAGCGACGCCGTGCGCTCCGGTTACGCCTATGACGCGGCAAACCGTCTGAACAGCGACAGCCAGTATACTTACGCATACGACAACAACGGCAACCTGACAACAAAAACGCGCGCATCCGACAACGCGCAGACCGCATACATCTACGACGCGCAGAACCGCCTTACGCAAGTAAACCTGCCGTCGGGCTACAGCGAGACGCTCCGTTACGACGCGACAGGCCGGAGAATCGCAAAAACGATAACGCACAACGGCGAGACAATCCGGGCGCAGCACTACATCTACGACGGCGAGGACATCGCATTTGTAACCGACGCCGCCGGCGCGTTGAAAAGCCTGTATACGCACGGCCCCGGCACGGATGAGCCGCTGATGTTGCGCAAGGGAGCAAGCGATTATTATTTGCTGGCGGACGGCCTTGGCAGCATAATCGCCATCGCCGACCAGACGGGGAACATCGCAGAGCGCGTGCAATACCAGGCGTACGGCAAGCCCGTGTTCAGAAACGAGGTAACCGGCAGCACAAGCGCCTGGTCGCAGACGAGCAGTCTTTACAGCTACACCGCCCGGGAATGGGACGCCGAAACCGGCCTGTTCTATTACCGCGCCAGATACTACGCCCCCGACATAGGCAGATTTATCCAAAAAGATCCGATTGGATTCAACGGCGGAGATGTTAATTTGTATGCGTATGTGTGGAATGACCCCTTGATATACACCGACCCATATGGCGAATTTGGAATGGAGGATATGCCGACATTGCCGCAAGGTTTCATAGATTTTTCGGCGGGATGGGGTGACTGGATCTGGTTTGGAGCCGGTCCATGGATTAGAAAGAGATTTGACATTGGCAATGTTAATATGTGTTCTGAGTCTTATACTGCCGGACTTGCGGCTGGTGCATTAACAGATGTTGCGATTGGTGGATATTATGGAATGCGACGAGGCGGTTTTTTGAATTCCAATCGTTATCTGCGAATTGGTGTTGGAAAAGATGAGGGGCGATATGTGTTCAGAGTAGTTGGCGACTTTACAAAAGGCAAGCACATCGACATATTGAAAGGACCACGCTTCTAGGAGGTTGTATATGAAAGAATTCCATGATACATGCATAAATAGATTGCAGGAGATGTTAAAGGAATTTCCAGTTAAGGGGACAGTTTCCTTTGAAAAAATAAAGGGAAAACATAAGGACTATTACATGGCATCTGTGACGGTAACAGGGCATGTTATAGTCGTTTATCTATATCCTGATGATAAAGAGGCAGGGTTTAAAGTTGATGGCTGGGATTGGATAATGTTGGAAAAATACGATTACGATTCACCCGATAAACTAATATCGGCATTAGTGGCAAAGCTACGAAAGGTATTGCAGGATTTTACAGGAGAGCAAAACAAAGGGATATAAGGCATGTTTCACCGCGCATATTTAAGAAATACAGCAATTACTTCACCCGACGAGGTTATGTTCCAGTTTACCTACGACGCCGCCGGACGGCGCACGCGCATGGATATGGGCGCGGCGGTAGCGGCGGAATATGCTTATGACGCCGCCAATCAGCTTACCGGAATAATCTACCGCCGCAAAACCGATAACGCGGTAATCGCCAGCGTCGGCTACACATACGACAATGCCGGCAACCGCGCAACGATGACCGACGATTTCGGCAGCCACAATTTCGGCTACGATGATTTGCACCGCCTGACAAGCGCGGTCCACCCGTCCAGCGGCGCGCTGAGCGTGCAGTCCGAGACCTTCGCCTACGACGCGGTGGGCAACCGCACAAGCGACGCCGTGCGCTCCGGTTACGCCTATGACGCGGCAAACCGTCTCAACAGCGATTCGTTTTACACCTACGATTACGACAACAACGGCAACCTGACCGCAAAAACGCGCGCATCCGACAACGCGCAGACAACCTATGTTTACGACAGCCAAAATCGCCTTACGCAAGTAAACCTGCCGTCGGGCTACAGCGAGATCCTCCGCTACGACGCGACAGGCCGCCGCATAGCAAAAACGATAACGCACAACGGCGAGACAATCCGGGCGCAGCACTACATCTACGACGGCGAGGACATCGCATTTGTAACCGACGCCGCCGGCGCGTTGAAGGCGACCTACACGCACGGCCCCGGCACGGACGAGCCACTGATGTTAAAAAAAGGCGCAAGCGATTATTACCTCCTTGCCGACGGCCTTGGCAGCATAATCGCCATCGCCGACCAGACGGGAACCGTAGTTGAGCGCGCGCAATATCAGGCCTATGGCAAGCCCGTGTTCAGAAACGAGGTAACCGGCAGCACAAGCAGTTGGTCGCAGACGGGCAGTCTTTACAGCTACACCGCCCGGGAATGGGACGCCGAAACCGGCCTGTTCTATTACCGCGCCAGATACTACGCCCCCGACACCGGCAGATTTATCCAAAAAGATCCCATAGGCTTCGCAGGAGGGGATACAAATTTGTATGCGTATGTGGGGAATAGACCTTATAAATACATAGACCCGTATGGCTTGTGGTCAATTTCGATTGGCGGATACGCCGGACTTGGTGGGGAAATATCTTTTGGACGTAATCCAAATGGTGCTGGGTTTATAAGTGGTAGATTAGGATATGGTATTGGAGGAGGACTTTCGTATGAACCTCATGGTACAAGTCCGGGTTACGATGGGCTAGACAATTCCTGTCATTCAAAAATTGGATTGGGGCTTTTTTGGTGGGGTGGAGCAGGAATTGGTCCAGTGTCCTATAGCTATAGCGTAAATGCCGGCGTTGCATATGATCCGTTTGCAAATATCAAATCTGGGGATCATAAATTTCAAGGGTATTATACATTTCCTAAAGGAGGGTTTTCTTTCTCGCCAAATTGGGAGTTTAGTGGCGGTACCGCTGGAGGAGTGGAATTTACAACGACGTATTAGGAGGTGAAACAACATGATAAATATCGGCAAAAACATACGCAGACTTGGTATAGCATTAATTTTTGGTGCTATTCTATTGTTGATTGTTTATCTCGTGAGTATCAATTCACAGTCGTATAAGGTTGCAACGAATTATATTGCAGCCAATCCATATATTGTGGATGCTGTGGGACCAATAAAGTCATCGCATTTAACCATTTCCGCACATACAGGCGTTGTTGAGTCCTCTACAGGCGGGCGTGCGGAATTTACGATTAGGGTAACGGGAACCCTCAAGACAGGTTTAGTACATGTTAGTCTCGAAAAATCAGTGGGCGGATGGAAGGTTATGTCTGCTACGCTAAAACTCGATACTGGTGAAGTTCCACTACTTGTGAACAGTCGATAGTATGAATAAGGAGAGTTAGCTAACGAAAGGATATGTTAAAAGATACGGGTTTTAAACTATTATTTTTGTTCATCGCGGTACTGTTATCCGCGCCGTTTTTGCACGCCCGCGTTTTGCCCGAATCTCCCACGCCCGAGACGTGCCAGTTGCCTTC
This sequence comes from Elusimicrobiales bacterium, assembly GCA_041651175.1. Taxonomy (NCBI): domain Bacteria; kingdom Pseudomonadati; phylum Elusimicrobiota; class Elusimicrobia; order Elusimicrobiales; species Elusimicrobiales bacterium. The sequence continues at coordinate 9,384 of JBAZJT010000037.1, forward strand.
CACGGAGGCTCCGTCGGACTGTCCGCGGTGCTACGACGAGGCGTCCGGCGGCGTTTCCGTCAGCGGCGATCCGGCGGTCTATGTCCCCAATTTCGCCGGGCCGGTGGATTTCCGGGTGTTCTACCTCAGCGACAACCAGGACGCCGGCGACATCGGCAAGTCGTGGCGGCATTCGTTTGAATCGTCGGTGCGGGTGTATCCGGCGGCGCGGCTGCTGGCTTCGGCCTCGGTTGCGGGCGGCTGGAGCGACCCGTATGCCCCCGGCGCCGTGATGAGCGCCTCCGGCATGGCCATTCCCGCCTCCGACCTGGAGACCGTCGCCGTCGTGCGCCCGCCGGACGGGCGGCGGCTGCTGTATTTCCTCAATTCCTCCGGCCAGTGGGTTGCGCCTGCGGGCGAGAGCGCCGTTTTGTCGGTT
>JBAZJT010000038.1 GCA_041651175.1 Elusimicrobiales bacterium
ACAGAACCGCTTTTGTTGCGTTTCTTCCTGACAAACATAACTATATTTTATCAACGGGACACCCAAATTCCAATACCCCTCCGACGAGGACGGGCTGATTTTAGAGAGGATTGGCGAAGTCAGGAATGCGGCAACCTTTTTTTTCACGGTGCGGGAGAAATACTCTTTTTCAGTTTTTGTAAGTTTCTCTCCGCGCAATTTCCTGAAAAACAATTCTTTCTGCTTTGCGGTGAATACCTGCGACATGGCATATTCAACGCCAAGTCCGCTTCTGGCCGCCAAGACATCGGTTATCTGTGCCGCGCTCTTCACGCGATAGGCGGCGAAAACGGTCTTTAGCTTTTCCGGCGGGAAAGTGTAATCGCCGATTTTTATGGCGGCATTATTCTTAAAATTATCCAGATATTTCCTTTGTTCCGAATGGAAGACTTGCGCCCACGCGAATTTTATCCCTATAGCGTTGTAAAGCGACACCGACACAAGCAAAAGTTCTTCCGCCAGTTTCTTTTCCGCCGGAGTACGCATCCGCGCCTTTAATTGCGCAAGGCTGAAACCGCCCTTTTCGGCGGCATTGGCAAGCATTACCGGAAAACCTTCCCAAAGACGCGGATTGCGGCTTCTTATGACTTCCGCCAAAGTGCGGTAATCATCGGTTCCGGTTTCCGCCTGCAAAAGCGGAAAGCCAAGAGCTTCGGCCTTTTTGAGCAGTTCGTCTTTTTTCATATAAGTTTCCTGCGTTTCATTGTTTCCCTGAAAGCGTTGAAATTGCCGTTGGCCCTATCCTCAAACACGCTGTAAGAGGCGGTTTCACGGAAGCGGCTTTCAAGTTTGGCCCAATCAAGCTCCTTGCCGGCGGCTTTCACCAGACCGGCACAGTCATCAATATCAACGGCGGAAGCTCTGAAAAGCTTGGTGATAATGATGTCATACGGATTGAGAATGCCGATATAAATGCGCTCAAATTCCCTGAACAGCGTATTATTCCCCGTCTCAAGCGGGGATTCCAGCAGTTCGGTTTGATAGACCTTGCTTCCCGGATACAGGTCAAAAATAAAATTGCCGCCGTTGCTCCAGCCAAATTCGGAAGCCCTGCCATAGCCCATGCCAGCCAGCCTTTTCGCAAGGTAGATGTATTCCTTTTCATCCGGCACGATGAAGTCAATATCTTTGGTGGATTCCTTTACTCCAAGCAGCGTCATTGCCGTGCCGCCGCAAGCTATCAGATGGACGCGCCTTTTCAGGAGCGCATTCCATGCGCTCATGGTTTCAAGCAGTCCGTCTTTGCCTATTCTGTATGAATTCATACAAGTATATGTACCTTTTTGTACAATATATTGTACATCACCATACAAAAAAATGCAACAGGCCGCAAGAGCCGGGACGGAAAAGCGCGGAATGATGCCGAACAAACACCTGCATGGACAGCAATGCGGGCATCAAGCCGGAAAAAGGCGCGGGAAATATTGTAGAATTATAAACAGGAATGGGCGTGTAGCTCAGCTGGGAGAGCGCTACCTTCGCAAGGTAGAGGTCAGGGGTTCGATCCCCCTCACGTCCACCAACTTTCAAATGCCCGCCCCAGGCGGGCATTTTTATTTGCAACCTCCCCCGTAAGTTTAATACTATATACGTGTAGAAATGTATTTCCCTAAACTAATGGCCGCACGGGCCTCGACCGCGCCGTAAAGGCGCGGCAGGGCGCGCGCCGCTGTCAGCCTCAAGGACCGTAAACAAAGGAGACGCTAGAAAATGCCAACATCAACTGTCGCCAGAAAAAAAACCGCAGCAAAATCAACCGCTTCCAAAAAAATGGTTTATTTCTTCGGCGGAGGCAAGGCCGAAGGCAAGGAATCCATGAAGAATCTGCTGGGCGGCAAGGGCGCCAACCTCGCAGAAATGGCCGGACACCCCTCGCTGCGCCTGCCCGTCCCCCCCGGTTTCACGCTGACGACGGATGTCTGCACCTATTACTGGCAGAACAAACGCTCCTATCCCAAAACGCTGGCCGGCGATGTGAAGAAAAATCTTGAGCGCATGGAAAAGCTGGCGGGGCGCAAATTCGGCGACCCGGCGGACCCGCTGCTGGTGTCGGTACGCTCCGGCGCGCGCAAATCCATGCCCGGAATGATGGAGACCATCCTTAACGTAGGCCTGACCGAAAAAACCATCCCCGGCATCATAGCCCAGACGGGCAACGAGCGCTTTGTCTACGATTCTTACCGCCGGCTTATAATGATGTACTCCGACGTGGTCATGGAAAAGGCCGCCGGCATCACCCCCGCCGAAGACATGGGCATACGCAAAGTCCTGGACCGCATGATGGAGGAGCTAAAGCACAAGCGCGGCGTCAAAAGCGACACCGAGCTTAAAAGCGAAGACCTCAAGCAGCTTTGCGCCGCCTTCAAGGCGAAGGTGAAGGAGACTCTCGGCTCCGAATTCCCGGACGAGCCGATGGCGCAGTTGTGGGGCTCTGTCGGGGCGGTGTTTGCCTCGTGGAACGGCAAGCGCGCCATTTCCTACCGCCGCATTGAAGGCATACCGGACGAATGGGGCACCGCCGTCAACGTGCAGACCATGGTTTTCGGCAACATGGGCGCGGATTCGGCGACGGGCGTGGCCTTTACCCGCAACCCCGGCACCGGCGACTGCCGCTTTTACGGCGAGTACCTCATCAACGCGCAGGGCGAGGACGTGGTGGCCGGCATCAGAACCCCCGCCCCGATAAACGAGGCTTCCCGCACCGAGCATTCCAAGGAAGAGACCAGCCTGGAAAAGGCAATGTCCGCCGCTTACAAGGAACTGTTCGCCATCCAGAAGCGGCTTGAAAAGCATTACCGCGACATGCTGGACATAGAATTCACCATTGAAAAGGGCAAGCTCTATATCCTTCAGTGCCGCGTGGGCAAGCGCAACGGCGTGGCCGCCGTCAACATCGCGCTGGACATGGTGAAGGAACGGCTTATAGACAAGACGACCGCCGTCATGCGCGTTACCCCCGCCCAGATTGACGAGCTGCTGCATCCCATAGTGGACCCCAAGGCCGAGGCCGCCGCAAAGCCGATAGCCAAGGGCCTGCCCGCCGGCCCCGGCGGAGCATCCGGCACGATAGTATTCACCGCCGCCGACGCCGTGGCCCAGGCGAAAGCGGGCAAAAAAGTCATCCTCGTCCGCGAGGAGACAAACCCGGAAGATATTGAAGGCATGCGCGCCGCGCAGGCCATATTGACCGCGCGCGGAGGCATGACCTCGCACGCCGCCCTTGTGGCGCGCGGCTGGGGCAAATGCTGCGTGGTGGGCTGCGGGGCATTGCATATCTCCGCGCAGAGCAAAACCGTCAAGGTCGGCGACACGACGTTGAAGGAAGGCGACTGGCTTACGCTTAACGGTTCCAAGGGCGCGGTTTATGCCGGCAACCTGCCGATGTTTGACGCCAGCCAGGGCAACAAGGCGCTGAGCGACTTCCTGAAACTCTGCGACGGGCTGCGCGTCCTTAAAATCCGCACCAACGCCGACACGCCAGAGGATTCGGCCCGCGCGCGCGGCTTTGGCGCTGAGGGCATAGGCCTCTTCCGCATAGAGCATATGTTCTACGGGAAAGGCTCGGACGAGCCGTTGTTCAAGCTGCGCAAGATGATTGTTTCCAAAAACACCGAAGAGCGCCGCGCCGCCCTGGCGGAACTGTTCCCCTTCGTGAAAGCCGCCATCAAAGGCACGCTGAAGGCGATGGAAGGCTACGGCGTAACCATCCGCCTGATAGACCCGCCGCTGCACGAGTTTGTGCCGCACAGCCATGAGAAGCTGGAGGCGCTGGCCAGGGACCTCAACATATCGGTGGAGGAGCTTGAAAAGCGCGCCGAAGGGCTGCGCGAAAGCAACCCGATGATGGGCCACCGCGGCGTCCGGCTGGGCGTAACCTATCCCGAAATCACCGAGATGCAGGCCCGCGCCGTATTTGAAGCGGCGGCGGAGCTGCTGAAGGCCAAGGCGAAGGTCTATCCCGAAATCATGATACCCGTCGTGGCGACCGAGAAGGAAATCACGGACCAGAAGGCCATCATAGACCGCGTTTACAAAGAAACGCTGGAGAAAACCGGCCTCAAATCCATCCCGCACCAGACCGGCACGATGATAGAAATTCCGCGCGCCGCGCTGATATCGGACAAAATCGCGGAGGTGGCGCAGTTCTTCTCGTTCGGGACAAACGACCTGACACAGATGACGTTCGGCTTCTCGCGCGACGATATCGGCGGTTTCCTGCCGCACTATCTGGAAAAGGGCATACTGCCGGCGGATCCGTTCCAGACCATAGACCAGACCGCCGTCGGGGAACTTATACACATCTCCGTAACGCGGGGCCGCAAGACCCGCGCCGACCTCAAAATCGGCATTTGCGGCGAACACGGCGGCGAGCCGGCCAGCGTGGAATTCTGCCATCGCGAGAATTTCAGCTACGTGTCCTGCTCTCCCTTCCGCGTGCCGATAGCGCGGCTGGCGGCGGCTCAGGCGGCGATACGGCATCCCCGCAAGGGCAAATAGCTTGAAGCGAAGCGGCTTTGTGGTTGTAGTTTCATCTCCGTCAGGAGGCGGCAAGACGACTTTGGTCAACGCCCTCCTGGCGGAGGAGCCGCTTGTAACGCGGGTTATAACCGCCACCACGCGCGCGCCCCGGCTGGGCGAGAAAAACGGGGTTGATTACCACTTCTGGACAAAGGCGCGCTTTGAGAGGGAAATCAAAACCGGCGGGCTTGCCGAGCATGCCCGCGTATTTGACAACCTCTACGGCGTGCCGCGCAAGGGGATAGAGGCCGCGCTTAAACGCGGCAAAATCCCGGTGCTGGTGATAGACGTGCAGGGCGCGCGCTCGGTTTCGCGCATGTTCAGGGACGCCGTACTGATATTCGTGCTGCCGCCAAGCTGGAAAACGCTGGAGAGACGGCTGCGCGGACGCGGCGACGGCACCGAAAACATAAAACTGCGCCTTGAAACGGCGCGCGCGGAAATCGCGCAGGCCGGGCGTTACGGCTATATCGTGGTCAACGGCGATATTGACAGGGCTTTGGGCGATATTTCCGCCATCATCACGGCGGAGCGTATGAAATCCTCCCGCCAGCTTGCCGCCATGCGCGGCGGGGCGGGCAATTACCGGTTTACGGAGGGACACCATGCCTGAAGAACAAAAGCGACTGGAATCATCCATGATGGATTACAGCGGCGACAAGTACAATCTTGTTGTCGTAGGCTCCACATGGGCCAAGCATCTGCGCAGGGGAGAGGAGTACCGCCACCAACCCTATGCCGCCGTCATCCGCGCGGCGCTGACGCAGATACTCTCCGGCGAAGTTACGGAGGAGCAGGTGATGGCCGCCCGCGAGGCGGACGCCGCCGCTACCCCCGCCCCGGCCCCCGCGCCGGCTGCCGCGCCGCAGCCCGCGCCCGCCGCCGAGGAGAAGGAAAAGGCTCCCAAAAAGAAGGCCAAAAAGGAAGAGGCTGCCGCAGCGGAATAAAGACATGAAAGCGGAGCTGAAAAATCTCGCGCGCGAACTGAAAGGCTGGGCGGCAAACGCCGACGCCGAGGATTTTTCCGGCTTGCGGGCGCAGTCCCGCGCCGATGCTCCGCCGTCCGCCGCGCCGGCAGGCGCCGTTTGCGCCTCCGCCACGGCTGAGAAATCTCAAAACGCAAAAAAAGCCGCCGCGCCGCGGGCCGGGCGCTGCCCGGCGGCGGACGCGGCCTGCGCGCAGGGGGAGGTGGCGCTGTCCCAAATCGCCGCCGAAATCTGCGCCTGCAAGAAATGCCCGCTGGGCGAAACCCGCATAAAAGCCGTGCCGGGCGTTGGCAATCCCCGTGCCCGGATAATGTTTGTGGGCGAAGGCCCCGGCTACGAGGAAGACCACAGGGGCGAGCCTTTCGTGGGCAGGGCCGGCGCATTGCTGGATAAAATAATCGCCGCCATGGGCCTGCGCCGGGACGACGTGTACATAGCCAATGTGGTTAAATGCCACCCCACCATAGACCCCACAGACCATGAAAAGCGCGGCAACGACAGGCCGCCCACTCCTTCGGAAACAGCCGCCTGCCACGACTATATAGTCCGCCAAATCGCCGCCATAAGGCCGGAATTCATAATCGCGCTGGGCGCCAGCGCGGCCCGCGCGCTTACGGGGGGGGAGAAAACCTCGCTTTCCGCGCTGCGCGGAAAAGTGATGAAGCTGCCGCCGGATTCGTTTCCCATCGGCTACGACGCTAAATTCGCCGCCACATTCCACCCAGCCGCCCTGCTGCGCAACCCCAACTGGAAGAAAGACGCCTGGGAAGACATCAAGATGGTCATGCGCGAGCTTGGCATGACCATTCCCCCGAAACAGTCATAACCCATTCCCCTCAGTTGGATTGCGGAATTCGGCGGTGGCTGGCGCGGACATTCCTGCGTAGAATTTTCCTTACTGCGGGTATGCTCGTCAAATTCTGCGTCGGACTGTCCACGCCATCCGCCGCCTCGGTTCTCGCAACCAACTGCGGAGAATGGGTAATCCGCCGCTACATAAAAATGCGTCCTTTTTTAATTAAAGCCGCGTATTAACCGCCGGAGCCATTCCTGATATACTTCATGTTGCCGTTCTGGCTTCATAATGCGACATAGCACGATTTTTTGCTGTTTATTTGTCATTGCCGCCGCGCAGACCGCCTCGCTAGCCAGAGTGGGCTTGGAGCTTTCAGCCAATTCAAAAAAACCGGAAACCGGCTTCAGCAAGACGCTGGATTTTGTGAATCAGGGCGGTTTAAGCGGATATTATTCGGACTACCGCGCCGCGCTGACGCCGAACAGATTCAATCCGCAGCTCCGCATTTTCGCCGAAGGCAGGGGCGGGCTAAAGCTGGGCGCGGCGCTTGGCCTGGGCTATATCTCCCCTCTTGTCTACGACGAGCAGGAGACAGGCCCCACCGCCGGATATCTTGCCAAAAAGTACTCGCTGAACTCGTTTTACGTTCCCGCGGATATCTATATCAAGTACAGGCCGAGGGGGGAGCGGCTTTCGCTTTCCCTGGGCGGCGGCGCGGATTATATGATGGGCAGAATCAAGGCGGAGCTTCAGTCCAACTCGCAAACGGCCTCCGGCGTCATGGCCTGCTCCGCGCTGATGCCGCACGCAAGCGCGGGGGCGGAGCTTTTCGTTTTCAAAAACGTCTCCCTGGCGGCGGAGTTCAAATATATATTCAACGGATTGCTGGACAATTTTTCCGGCGAGCTGTCTGATCCCTCCGGTTTTCTGGGAGGAAGCGGGCGTTATTCGCTTCAGATGAAGCCGATGACCGGCGGGGCGGAAACGCTGTACCTTCTAAAGGACGGCGGCGCACCCGCGGCGCTGAGCCGGCCTTTCTCAGCCGATTACACCGGACTGTGGGGACAGGTGGCGCTGCGCGTTTATTTCTGAACCTCCCGCCTCCGGGAATTGCCATCCGAAAACTGATGTTTCGGAAGAGCCGTTTACCCGGCGCTCTTTGCATCCAACTAAAATTCTTGTGTATGATGTCCGTTATAGTGCAGAGTACGGGGGAACAATGTCCGACATGGAACAATCCGAAAAAGGCAAATCGCTGGCGGGCAGACTGGCGGTAATGCTGGTGTTGGTGCTGATCATGCTTTACCCTCTTTCCATGATAAGGGAACAGATACAGGAGAGGGAAAGCACACAGAAGTCCGCCGCAGAGGAAATAAGCGGCAAGTGGGGCGCTTCCCAATCCCTGATGGGACCCGTGCTGAGCGTGCCTTACCGCGTGCGATCGGTGGACCAGAAGGGCAAACCCGTAGTATCCACGAACTATGCCTATTTCCTGCCAGACGAACTGTCCGTGAAAGGCTCGCTTTTCCCGGAGGTGCGGTATCGCGGTATTTTTGAAGCGCTGCTCTACACCGCGAAGCTGAACTTCTCCGGTTCTTTTGGCCGGATTGATTTTTCCCAGTTCCATGTGGCGGATAGCAATGTGCTTTGGAAAGACGCGGAGGTTTTGGTGGCGCTATCGGACTGCCGGGGCATAAGAAAAAATGTGGTCTTGACATGGAACGGCAGGCAGTATGACTTCAATCCCGGAGAGAGGTTTTTTGTTAGCGGCAGCCCCTCCATAACCGTTCCGGTCGCGCTTTCCGCCGGGCAAACTGGAATTCCCTTCAGTTTTGACATGGACCTCAATGGAAGCGATTCTTTATATTTTGTCCCAGCCGGCAAGACTACGCATGCGGAGTTGTCCGCGAAGTGGCCCGCGCCTAGCTTTGCGGGGACATATTTGCCAACGCGAAGGGAGGTGGCAAAAGACAATTTCAAGGCGGAGTGGGATATCTTTCATCTTTCCAGGGCGCTTCCCCAGCAATGGGTGCGGGACGCAAGCCCCAACTGCATGGCGTCGGTATTCGGCGTAAGTCTGCTGATGCCGGTGAACACATACCACAAGGTTTCCCGTTCCGTGAAATACGGCATTCTTTTCATCCTGCTGACCTTCATGGTATTTTTCCTGTTTGAGGTTTTCAGTAAACAGCCGCTTCATCCGATTCAATATCTTATGGTGGCTTGCGCGCTATCCGTCTTTTACCTGCTGCTGCTGGCATTGTCGGAATGTATTAATTTCGGTTCCGCGTACCTGATAGCCAGCGCGGCGGTCGTCGCCCTGATAGGCGGATACAGCCATGCCGTGCTGAAGGGGGGGCGGAACGCGGGAATAATGGCCGCATTGCTTTCATTCCTTTATGCCTATTGCTATGGCGTACTCCAGTTGGAAGACTATGCCCTGCTGATGGGAGCGATATTACTGTTTACCGCGCTGGCCGCGCTTATGTATGTAACACGGAAAATGGACTGGTATAACTATAATTCTCGCTGACCTTTTCCTACAGTGACAGACTTCTGCATAAGTAATGTCCGATGCGGCTGGCCGCAGTCGCGGTTCAAGCAGGGAGTCATGCGCGCGGCGCTACTGCCCGTAACCGGACGGGCCGCGCAGCGCCACCTGACTTGTGCGTTGGGACACCCGCTAATTGTAGATGGCATTGTATAGCAACTGCTGTTCCTCATCCAGCTTCAACAGCTTCCGTTTTTTTTCGGCGGAGCAGGGTGGGCTGTAATTTAATTCGTA
>JBAZJT010000039.1 GCA_041651175.1 Elusimicrobiales bacterium
TCCGCCAGATTTTTCCATAGATATAACCGCATGGCGCGAACCGGGGATATCCGCCTTCACCGGCATGTAATATTCTATTGTCCCGCCGTCTTTGTCCTTGTCCACCTCAATCCGCTTTATCCACTGGCGCAGGAACGCCTTTGATTCAGTCAGTGTGCTGGTTTGGAGGAACTCCTGTACCTCTTTGACATAACACGCTATTTCCGGGCCTGAAATCGCCAGAATATCGCGTTCCTGCCGCGCTTTCAACGCCCTCAAGGCTTCCTCCAACCCCGCGATTTGACCGCGCAAATCTTTGATTCTGGGCGCAAGGTCGGCTAATTCCATAAGCCCGGTCTCCAGCGCGTTATAGAGCTTGTGCATCCGCTTGTTGCAGTCCGCGATTTTAAGCTCCATGGCCGCTATTTCGTCCTTCACGCCGCCTTTTGAGGCGATTATCTCCTCGTTTACCGCTTCTATCAGTTTTGCGATGTTTCTGGCCGTAAGCACGTTCTCCCGCAGTTTGCTGATTACCGCGTTCTCCAGCTTCTGCCGGTTTACGAATCCGCAGTCGCAGACCTCCTTGCCGCGTTTGAGGTAATTCTGGCACACATAATAGTGGAATTGGCCGGATTTCGCGGGGACGCCTATCATCTTCGCGCCGCATTGTTTGCAATAGACCATCCCGCTCAACAGATATTCGCTGACCGTTTCGCGCGGGTGCATGACCTTCGGGGCGCGTTCCTTCATCAATCTCGCCACGGTTTCAAAGACTTCTTTGGAAACTATAGCCTCATGCGTGTTCGGCACACGCACGATGACCTCATTCGGGTTTTTTGCGTATTTGCCGTCGGCGTGGTTATGACGGTTAAATATATTCGCGCCGGTATAAGCCTCATTGGTCAGGATGTAATGGACTACCGTTATGCTCCAAGGCCGACCGGCGCGGGTGCGCAGGCCTTCGCCGTTGAGCGCACGGACAATCTCTTTGAGGCCGACGCCATGCCGGGACATTTCGAACATGCGTTTTATGATAATCGCTTCGGCAGGCTCCACGACCAACTTATTCTTCGGGGCGCCATGCACGACGACCTTTCCCATCCGGTAGCCGTATGGCGGCGTGCCGCCGTTGCGGTAGCCGCGTGTGGCGTTCTCTTTGAGGCCGCGCATCGCGTCATGGGCCAGATTGATTGAATAAAATTCGTCTACCGCCTCAAGCATAGCCTCCATGAGGTGGCCGGAGGGCGTGTCGTCTATCGGCTCGTTGATGGAAATCACGTCTACGCCGTGCTTTTTGAGCAGTTTTTTGTAAAGGATTGAATCTTCCCGGTTGCGGGCGAACCGCGAGAACTTCCAGACCAGTATGAGGTCAAACGCTTTGTTCTTAAGCTTGGCGTCATAAATCATTTCCTGAAACTTGGGCCGGTCGGCGGAACGGGCGGACTCGGCCTCGTCTATATATTCAGCAGCGACGGGCCAGCCCTTCTTGTCGGCGTATTCGCGCAAAGCCTTCAACTGGGCAGGAATCGACAAATCCCTGTCCGCCTGGCCTTGCGAGGATACACGGGCGTATAATGCTGCTTTCACGGGTTACCTCATCGCACGAAAATATGCTGCTACCAGTTTTGCGGTTACTTCGCTTCTGGCGGCGATGTGCCAGTCGGTGTTCTTTTCCGGCGGGACGGGGGATTTGTAGTCGTAAATAATGAATTCCAGTCCGTTGATTTTGCCGGGCCATTCAACGCGGGTTTTGCCGCAGGGGAAGGCATACGGGCGCGGTTTGCCGAATACCCAGACAAGGTCTTTGTATGTCGTGCCGTCGGGCATGTAGCCGGCAAGGCTCATGCCGGTTTCCGGGCCGCAGCCCATGCGAAGCTCGATATCCACTGTCAGCCGGATTTTCATAGCATGGCCTCCGAGGTCTTCTCCTCGCCGGTTTCGGCGTTGATGATTTTGTAATGCCGCCGGTTCATTCTGGCGGGATCGCGGTATAGCTCCTCAACCGTGATTGCCCATTTTGCGTTCGGCAGCAGCCGGCGGACGTCGGACAGCTTTAATTGGGCGAACGGGAGGTATTCCTCCAATTTGCCTTTCAGCGGCAGGTCTTCCACGTAGCTTTCGCCGCCGTTTTGCTTGAGGCTGATGTAGCGGGCTTTCAGGATGAGTGTCATATCGCCTCCCGCGCGTCTATCTGCGCGATTGTCCGGCCTTTATGCTGAATGATGAACCGTATGCGGCTTTTGCCGTTTGCCACCTCCGGGCGGCGGGCCTGCGCTTCGGCGAAAGCCCGCGCTTCGTCCGCCGTGTCAAACTTGCCGATTGTGCGGCGTATCGTGCTGCGGAACCTCGTTCCCGCCAGCGTCGTTGATACCGCCGCCACGTAGTATTTCGCCTGTTTGCCCGTCGTGGTTCTCGTCGTCATATCGTTTCCCTCCTCACCTGAAGATTACAATGAGTTCCGCGAAACATCAAGGCAATTCTGATGCTGTTTTCCGTCTGAGAAACCGGTGAAGGAAAGCCTTGATTTCTGCGCGAAGTTGCTGTACATTCACTGGTGGCGGGAAGCAAAATTCCGAAACGGGAGGCGACATTATGAAAGCGCGCGACGCGAAAGTCGGACATAAATACCTGACGCAGAAAGGCGCGACTGTCACTATGACCGGCGAGAAGGACGGCAAATTCGTGATGACGCTGACCAGCGGAATCGTATTTCGGTGCGGGCCGGACTACGAATTGAAGCCGGTTAATGGCAACGCGGGCGGCAAGGTCGCAAAGGCCGCTGCACCGAAGCAAAAACTGCCGGAACAGACAAACGCCGTCAGCGCAACCGCCGCCAAGCCGCGCGGCGTGTCGCTGGCGTCCATCATAGACCCGTTTCTGCTCAGCGGCGGACATACCGTGGACGACATCGCCATTGAAGTGCGGAATAAAGCCGGCGACGCCGCGCGAGGCAAAGATGTTGAAGCCAACGTGCGCGCGCGGATGGTGACGTATACCCGCAAAGGCTGGCGCGTCGTCAAGGACGAGAACAAGCGCGTCAAGGTCGTTCAGGGAAAAGCGTAAACGCAGGGGAATCGAGGCAGCCATAATGTTTGCGCTTTGCCTCGACATCAATAGTTTAGCGCGCAGCCAGGCCGGTGTCACGCCCTGAATTTTGGCTACATTTTTGCAAGCGTCAATATCGTCGGGGAACTCGGGGAGGGAAATGGAGCTGCGCTATTGCGTGGGTCGCTTGCGTTTCTGGTATGTCTTATCAAAACTTCGCCGTCAGCGTGAACCTGTGGCTGTTGCCCAGTTCGCCTTGCGATGTATAGGCGTAATCCACACGGAGCTTGCTTATCGCTATCCCGAAACCAGCATTGAAACCCAGCAGGTTGTCCGACGGGATATTGGTGTTGGTGATGTCCTTGCTGTAACCCGCGCGCAGGGCCAGAATGCTGTGCAGCGCGACTTCCGCGCCTGCCGCTATCGTGCTGCAATTTTCCGGGATGTTGCGTTTGAAATCAACCGCAAGTGTGACTGTTTTGATTGTCGTTGCTGCGCCGAACGACGCTGTCGCGGGGAGGTTCTCGTCTATCGTTCCCACTTTGCCGGATTTGCCGACGTTGACGATTGACGCGCCTAACCGGAATAGCTCCAGGTCGTAAATCGCGCCCGCGTCAAAGCCGTAGCCTGTGCCGGATTCTTCCTCAATTTTGTTGCGCACCGCTTTCAGCACGCCGCCCAATGACAGCTTGCCAAAATTTCTGGCGTATGCGGCTTGCAGTGCCATATCATAGGCGGTGAATGTGCCGGTTTGCGCGCCGGTTGTGTCGCGCCCGTCCAAATCGCCATAGTGCAGGTATGTAAAACCGTAAGCCATTCGCCCGCCCAGCGCGTTATGCGCGAACGCGATGTTTTCCAGCTTGTTTTCCTGTGCAAGTTCCACATGCGACAACGCGGCTTCCATGCCATCGCCGGCGACGGAGGCGGGATTTGTGTAAACCGACTGCGCGCCGCCTGATAACGCCGTTACCGCGTTTGCCATGCCCTGCTCGCGCGCGCCGGGAGTGATTTTCAGAAAAGCCGAGCCGGTTGTCGCCGCGTGGGCTTGCTGCGCTATCGTCGCCGCCAGTAATGCGATTATAAACTTGTTCATGGCATTACCTCACTATCGCGAACTTCTTTTTGGCTTTGACGGTCTCGCCGCCGTTATGGGCTTCCATGATAGCGGTATAAATGCCTGAACCTGCGCCGCTCATGTCCCAGGTATATTCGTATGCGTATTCCGGCGATGATATGTTGGGCGCGCCGTCCATGCGCGCGCTGTGGCGCAACTGGCCGGACACGTCGTAAATCCTGATGTCCGCGCCATCGCCTATGCCGCATTCAAGATGCAATATCGGCTTGTTGCCGCCTTTGGCCGGATTGGGATACACATAGAACTGCCGGAACGCGAATGTTACCGCCGCCATCGGGTTGACGCCCTGCACCATCGGCTGATAGAGCGAGAAATGGTTTGTCTGCGCGGTCAGCGCGCCGCCCGCAAGCTGCGATTCCACCGGCTGCCAGGTTTGCGAAGCCTCGTCCCAGTTGTAGACAGCAAGGTCGCGCTCCGTTTTCCCCGCCGGGATTTGAGAGGCGTCATACGGAATGGTCAGCGTCGCGGGCGAACTGAATACCATCCCCTCCGGCCCGAATTCATACGGCGCGCCGGCGGGCATGAGCTTGCGCGTTTTCAGGTAAGCGTCGCGCTGAACCTCGGTTTGCGTTGACTGCATGACGGTTATTTCCGCCTCGCCCGCCAGCGCGCCCTGCGGCAGAATAACCCGCGCGCCGCCGGTATAGCTCACCGCTCCGCCCGCCGCGTCAACCACTTTGCCCACCTTGACGCCCTCATCGGTAACATAAAGCGAATGCTCCGGCTCAAGCCGCGCAAGCAGCGACGATTGTTCCGCCGAGACCGTTTCTTCAGGCGCGGACGCGCCGCTGCGCGCCCGTCCGCCCGTTGACGGCGGCAGCCCGTAGCGCAGCAATGCGCAGCGGAATGCGTCCACCGCCCATAAACTGCCGTCCGGGGCCAGCGCGACATCTGCCGGCATATAAAACCCGGTTATGTTCCAGTACGCCCGCCCGGACCGGTCCAGCTTCTGAATACGGCTGCCCAGGCGGTCGGCCAGATAAACCATATCCGCGCGGTCAAAACGCAATCCGGCGGGCCGCTTGAACCCGGACAGCGATTTCACGAATTTGCCGGACGGGGTAAACTGCATCAGCCGGTTGCCGCGCTCGTCCGAAATCCAGATGTCGCCGCCGGAGGACACCGCTATCCCCGCCGGACGCGAATACCCGGACATGAACGCGTCAAATATCAGCCGCAGGGCGGACTCCCAGGCGGAGGAGCCGTAGCCGTCGCGCAACTGATAATCGCCGGCGGACAGATTGGTGCTGAAGGAAAGCAGCAGCTTACCGTCGGGCGAGAACGCATTGACGCGCGACAGGTTCTTGTCCGCCGTGTAGATATTGCCCGCCGCGTCCAATGCCACCGACGACGGGAAAAACAACTGGTACGGCCTGCGCCCGGTTTTGCTTATCTCTAGCAGCACGGCGCCGCCGGGCGTGAGTTTCAGAATGCGGTGATTGTAAGTGTCCGCGACATACACATTCCCCGACGGGTCAACCGCCACGGATTGCGGCTTGTTCAGCCGCAGTCCGCCCCGGCGGACCAGCCCGCCGCCAAGCTCGCGCACCACCACGCCGGAGGTGTTGACCGCTATCACCCGGTCCGCCCCGGTGTCGGCCACCCATACCAGCCCGTCGGGACCGACCGCCACGCCGCGCGGCGTGGTCAGGTTCAGCCGCAGCTTCTCGCGGCGGCCCATGACCTGCGCCAGTGCCGGAACGCCGATATAAACCGGCGCGGCCAAAGCCGCGCAGTTCCCCGCCGTGTCGCAGCCCTCCACGCGCAAATTATATCCGCCCGACAGCCCCGCCGTATTCCACAAAACAGCCGTTGAAGACGACAACGCGACCGAGCCGGAGCTTATCAGAACCCCTGCCGCCGTCGTTGACGCCGCATAACTGATTGTCCATGACGATAAATTCGCGTCATACGCGTTTGCGACAACCGGCACAACGCCGGTAAACGCCTGCTCCACGCCGACGGCGGATGTGGACGGGAACACAAGATTAACGGCGGGCGGGGTGGTGTCAACAAAAACGGAGACATCAAACGCTCCGGTCGTAACCGATGAGATATTGCCGGCGAAATCCTGCGCGGCGATGGTAAGTGTCCAGCTTCCGTTTGAAAGCGACGCGGCGGGAACATCCGCGTTGTTGGCGGCGAACACCGTCGCGCCGGTGGCAAGGCTGGTCAGATACGCATACGAGGTTGGCGCGGGGTCAAGATTGTCGGTTACGGTATAACGCACCGGCACCGCGCCGGCATACGACGCTCCCGCAACAGGCGAACTTACGGTTATTACCGGACTTGAGACATCAACGACGGTGAGCGTGCTGACGCCGACAGTGCCGTAATACTTGCTGTCGCCGTCGAATTCGGCTTCCAAAGCATATTCCACGCGCAACGGATGCGGCAAGTCAAAAACGAAATGCGCCGTGTCGCTTGAGACGACGGCGCTGCCCAGCGCGGTCCGCGTGGAACCGTCCGCAAAAAACAGCCTCAGCGTTTTAGGCTCGGTGTCCTGGAACCGCAGCGACGCGCCGTTTGCGGCGGCAATCTGCACCGCCACCGGCACGGAAACAGTGGAATAGGTTACCGTGGAGAAATCCAGAATCCGGGCATACTCTTTTTCAACCGACAAGGTGACGGTTTGGGTTGAGGATGTGTAATAAAACCCGTCACCTGGAAATGCTAGGGTGACGGTATATGAACCGGGCAGCACGGTATCCAAAGGAACATAGGTGACAGCAGCGCCGCTGGCCGACGTGGTGGCGACAAAAACCTGTCCGTTCATGGAGAAATTGACCGGTTTGCCGGCGATTGCACCGCCGGAATAGGTAAGCGAGGCGGACAACACGGCGTATTCGTTATAATACGCGGTCAAATCGCCGGTATAGGCAAGCTGCGGGTTGTTTGGCACGACTGAGATTATCGCGTTGGTGCGGGTCTCTTCCAAATCGCTGGGGAAGAACACCGTCGCGCTGTTTGATATGGGAACACCGGCGGGCATGTCGGATCGCAGGCGTGTCTCAACGGTAAACTTGCCGCCTTTGCGCGGCCCCGCATCGCCGGTAAATACGGTGAGCGTACGGGTGTGCGGGTCATAGGCGTAAGGGAAATTGGCGGGCGTCTGCGCATTCGTTGCCCAGTCAACGGAATAGAAATCCCGCACGGAAAGAACGGAATCATCAAGATTCGCGTCAAGAGCATCTGTAACATAAGTTCCGAAAGCCGTGCCCTCGCCCTCGTTTTCAAATTCAACGG
>JBAZJT010000040.1 GCA_041651175.1 Elusimicrobiales bacterium
TTTGTCCCTGCGATTCGCCCATATCCACCCAACCCCAAGGGGTTGAAAGTGTTCCTGACGGATCCAGCATCATTATCGGATTGCTATTGGCATATATGTAATCCGCTCGTTGCATTACCGGGTCTTTTTGGATGAAACGGCCGGTGTCGGGGGCGTAGTATCTGGCGCGGTAATAGAACAGGCCGGTTTCGGCGTCCCATTCCCGGGCGGTGTAGCTGTAAAGACTGCCCGTCTGCGACCAACTGCTTGTGCTGCCGGTTACCTCGTTTCTGAACACGGGCTTGCCATAGGCCTGATATTGCGCGCGCTCAACTACGGTTCCCGTCTGGTCGGCGATGGCGATTATGCTGCCAAGGCCGTCGGCAAGGAGGTAATAATCGCTTGCGCCTTTTTTTAACATCAGTGGCTCGTCCGTGCCGGGGCCGTGCGTGTAGGTCGCCTTCAACGCGCCGGCGGCGTCGGTTACAAATGCGATGTCCTCGCCGTCGTAGATGTAGTGCTGCGCCCGGATTGTCTCGCCGTTGTGCGTTATCGTTTTTGCTATGCGGCGGCCTGTCGCGTCGTAGCGGAGCGTCTCGCTGTAGCCCGACGGCAGGTTTACTTGCGTAAGGCGATTTTGGCTGTCGTAAACATAGGTTGTCTGCGCGTTGTCGGATGCGCGCGTTTTTGCCGTCAGGTTGCCGTTGTTGTCGTAATTGTAGGTATGGAGCGAATCGCTATTCAGACGGTTTGCCGCGTCATAGGCGTAACCGGAGCGCACGGCGTCGCTTGTGCGGTTGCCCACCGCATCGTAGGCGAAGGTCTCGGACTGCGTCGTCAGCGCGCCGCTGGACGGGTGGACCGCGCTTGTCAGGCGGTGCAGGTCGTCATAGCCGAAAGTGTGCGCCCCGAAATCGTCAGCCATGGTCGCGCGGTTGCCGGCATTGTCGTATGTGTAGCCAACCTGCGCGATTACCGCGTTATCGGTTTTGCGGCGGTAGGTTATTGACGCGAGCTGGTTCGCGGCGTCATAAGCATATTCCGCCGCTACCGCCGCGCCCATGTCCATGCGCGTTCTGCGGCCTGCCGCGTCGTAGGTGAATTGGAACTGCGTCCCGCCGGGCGCGGTTATCGTTACGGGACGGTTCAGCGCGTCGTAACTGTAGCTCCATGTGTAGCCGGAGGCCGTCATCGCCAGCCGGTTGCCGGCGGCGTCGTATGTGTAGGTGAACGCGCCGCCCAGGTTTGCAATTTTGTCCTGCGCGCTTGTTGCCGTTACCCTTCCCACCGCGTCATAGCCGAATTGCAGCTTTGTTTGCGGACCCTCCACCGTTGTCAGGTTGCCCGCAAGGTCGTATGCATAAGTTGTCTGCCCGTCGGGGGCGGTGGCGGATGTCAGACGGCCGATAATATCGTAGCCGAATGCGAAACTGCTGCCGTTTGCGTCGGCCGCCGCGTTAATCCGTCCCGCCGCGTCATAGCCGTAGCTCGCCGCATGGCTTAACGGGTCGGTTACGGCGAACAGACGGCCCTGCGCGTCGTAGGCGAAACCCGTCGCGTGATTGGCGGCGTCCGTTAGCGAAACAAGCCGCTTTGCGCCCGTCTCAAAACCGCCCGGCTCGTAGCCGTAGCGCGTTACCCCGCCGATGGCGTCGGTAACCGTGTCAACCGTGTTGTCCGGGTTGTAGGCGAACGCGACCGCCTTGCCCGCCGGGTCCGTCATGCGCGTTACGCGGCCTATAACGTCATAGGCGAAACCGGAATTGCGGTTCAGCGCGTCGGTTACGGATGTTGCATTGCCATAGCCGTCCCGCCCGATTGTTACCGCATGGCCCAGCGGGTCGGTTATCGCCAGCGGCAGCCCGCGCGCGTTATTGGTTATATCGGTTGACTGCCCCGCCGCGTCGGTGATGCGCGACAGGTTGCCGTTTCCGTCGTACGAAAAATGCGCGGTGTTGCCCTTCGCGTCGGCGTAATAGCTGATGTTGCCGGACGAAGGGTCGTAGCCGATGTTTACCCGGTTATTGAGCGGGTCCGTCGCGGCGGTCAGCCGGTTTTTCGCATCCCACGCATAGCCGCGGACATTGCCGGCGGGATCGGTAACCTGAACCGGATTGTTCGCCGAATCGTAGGCGAACAGCGTCTTGCCGCCCGCGCCGTCAACCGTGTACGCCCGCCGGAAATGGCCGTTGGACTTGTTCCACCGCACCACCTCTTTGCCGCCCAGCGGCGGCGTGATGCGGGTTTCGCCCTCGCCGGTCTGGTCGTCTACGATATATTCATAGGTGTATGTCCCCCGCGGCCCGGTTTTGGAGCTTAAATAATACCGCTGCGGGAAATACCACGCCGAAAACGCCGCCCGGTCCACGAAATAATAGCCGGACGCCGCCGGCGCAAGCGGCGCCAGATACACCTTGTCCGCCGGAGCCGCCGCACCCGCCAGCAGCGCGCACCGGTCCGCCGCCGAGCCATATTTCAGTAGCATCTTTCTATCCAAATTAAAAACCCTTTCCGTATAAAAATTTATAAAGTTTATCTCCTTGGCATATCAACCACTCGAATGTTAACTGGTAACACAAGAAAATTCCCATCCGGACGCAGTAGATATGCATCTTCTACCCTCCATACAGACCCTGCCTTTGTTAAATGAACGTGCACTATAGCTGTTTTTTGGGTACCGATTGTTTTTATAAAGAGATTGGCATTCCCGTCTATTGAAGACTTTATAATTGAGGAATGCTTATGAAGAGACAATGAACAGTCTCTTATCTCTCCCAATTCGGAATTTACGAGTGGATTATTGTGGATGTATCCAACTGCAAGTTTATATTCATCCGACATCACTACACTTTGATGAACTAATATTCCTAGCGGTATTAACAGAGCTAGTGTTATCAATACGATGCGAATATTTTTTGAGATGCTTTTCATAATTCTCTCCCATGTTCAGCTTACTCTAGGATAACTTCCCCTCCAACAGCTACTCCTGCGTTAATTTTAAATGAATCACTAATCCCAGGTTCAAATGAGAAAGGCTCGCTGTACTCTTTAAACTTTGGATATGCAAAAGGACGGAAATAAACTCCTCTCTTAAGAGTCCCCCCCAAAGATAAAAACCCAAGCCCTGCATCTGCCTGACCAAAAATCCCTAAACCAACCCTGCGTGAAATGCAGTCATCAGAATCAGGACTTCTGCCCTTCGGATTTATTAATAGTCCGCCACCCAAGCCAACTCCAACTTTACCAATAATGAATCCTTTCCCGTTTGGATTAACACCAAATGTGATTCCTCCTCCCATACCTAAATACCCTTCAATAGTTACCGAGAATAAACCATATGAATCTTTTAAGTTGTAGGGGTTGTTTCTCGCATACGCATACAAATTTGTGTCTCCGCCGTTGAAGCCTATGGGGTCTTTTTGGATGAATCTGCCGGTGTCGGGGGCGTAGTATCTGGCGCGGTAATAGAACAGGCCGGTTTCGGCGTCCCATTCCCGGGCGGTGTAGCTGTAAAGACTGCCCGTCTGCGACCAACTGCTTGTGCTGCCGGTTACCTCGTTTCTGAACACGGGCCTGCCATAAGCCTGATATTGCGCGCGCTCTGCGATGTTCCCGGACTGGTCGGCGATGGCTATTATGCTGCCAAGGCCGTCGGCAAGGAGGTAATAATCGCTTGCGCCTTTTCTTAACATCAGCGGCTCGTCGGTGCCGGGACCGTGCGTATACAGGCTTTTCAACGCGCCGTCCGCGCCGGTTACAAATGCGATGTCCTCGCCGTCGTAGATGTAATGCTGTTCGCGAATTGTTTCGCCGTTGTGCGTTATCGTTTTTGCTATGCGGCGGCCTGTCGCGTCGTAGCGGAGGATCTCGCTGTAGCCCGACGGCAGGTTTACTTGCGTAAGGCGGTTCTGCGCGTCGTAGATGTATGCGGTCTGCGCGTTGTCCGATGTTCGCGTTTTTGCCGTCAGGTTGCCGTTGTTGTCGTATGCGTAAGTATACTGACTGTCGCTGTTCAGACGGTTCGCCGCGTCATAGGCGTAACCGGAGCGCACGGCGTCGCTTGTGCGGTTGCCCACCGCGTCGTAGGCGAAGGTCTCGGACTGCACGCTCAGCGCGCCGCTGGACGGGTGTACCGCGCTTGTCAGACGGTGCAGGTCGTCATAAGCGAAACCGTGGCTGCCGAAATCGTCAGCCATGGTTGCGCGGTTGCCGGCATTGTCGTAAGTGTAGCCGACGCTGGCGATAACCGCATTGTCGGTTTTCCGGCGGTAAATTATTCCGGTAAGCTGATTGGCGGCGTCATAAGCATATTCCGCCGCTACCGCCGTACTCATATCCATGCGCGTTCTGCGGCCTGCGGCGTCGTAGGTGAATTGGAACTGCGTCCCGCCGGGCGCGGTTATCGTTACGGGACGGTTGAGGCTGTCGTACCCGTACGCGAACGATATCGTTTTGCCGGCGGGATATTGCATGGAGGTTAACCGTCCGGCAATATCGGAGGCATAGCGGGACGCCCGACTTAACGGATCCGTTCTTTTTATCGCCGATAATCGCTTGCGCCTAATGCCTTTCATTCCCTTTTCTGTTTCCGTCACTCTAATAAACCATTTAGAATTTCTTCGAACTTGGGATTTTTTTGAATTGTATGTATCTCTAAAGTCTCACCATCATGCCCCATTTCGAACACTAGGGCAAACTGCTTTAAAAAAACAGAAGAGTAAAATGAATAAGCATCTCCTCTAAAAAAACTAATAAGCCGTTGCCTGAAATTTTTTCTAATATCATCAACACAGTTCTTGGCTATTGCTAAAACGTCACTGGATATAGTATCGGTAATAACAAAAAATAATGGGGTTCCAAATGACCATTTCCACAACCGCTGGATTAGGTCATCTGCCCCAGATACATTTACTTCAATGATTCCAATTTGCCAATTTTTATAGGAATTGTATTCAACTGTTTGAAACACTTTGGATTTTAAATCACTCGGCAACTGAGACAAAAACAACACTTTTCCTTTTGTAGTACACAACCTTTGAAAAGTGTGTATCAATTTTTCGGCTTTTTGTTGTGACATTTCTTGCATAAAACCACTTATTGTTATCGTTTTCATAGTGATCTCCTGTTTTAGAGTCCACCATCCCGTGGCCTATGTAGGTTCATATCAGGCCACCGATGATAATGCAATCCCCGTTTATCCGTATCCAATCTAAAAGTAGGTTTCCCTTCAGTATTTCTAATCTGAAATATTCTTGTTCCTTTTCGTCCCTCGACTACCGTTTGTGGTATTCCAGCCGCTTTTAGGATTTGGCTAGCCATTAACGCTGAAGAAAGTATTGTTGCTGTTTTGTCTGAAGTGCACGGGGTCCATAATGAAGCCAAAAGGCCACCAAGACCATATCCAAGCACATCCAAACCTGTAGATTTGTTGTATTGATCAGCATACCATTCTGCGCTTTTTTGCCCTTGCGCTTCACCCATATCAATCCATCCCCATGGTGTAGTTAGGGTTCCCATGGGGTCAACATTGACCACTGGATTGCCGTTAGTATATGCGTAATCTGGATGATACCCAACCGGGTCTTTTTGGATGAATCTGCCTATGTCGGGGGCGTAGTATCTGGCGCGGTAATAGAACAGGCCGGTTTCGGCGTCCCATTCCCGGGCGGTGTAGCTGTAAAGACTGCTCGTCTGCGACCAGGCGCTTGTGCTGGCGGTTATTTCGTTTCTGAACACGGGCTTGCCGTAGGCTTGGTATTGCGCGCGCTCTGCGATGTTCCCGGTCTGGTCGGCGATGGCGATTATGCTGCCAAGGCCGTCCGCCAGCAAATAATAATCGCTTGCTCCCTTGCGCAACATCAGCGGCTCGTCCGTGCCGGGGCCGTGCGTGTATATCGCCTTCAGCGCGCCGTCCGCGCCGGTTACAAATGCGATGTCCT
Organism: Elusimicrobiales bacterium; assembly: GCA_041651175.1. Classification (NCBI taxonomy): domain Bacteria; kingdom Pseudomonadati; phylum Elusimicrobiota; class Elusimicrobia; order Elusimicrobiales; species Elusimicrobiales bacterium. Next base: position 5,919 of record JBAZJT010000040.1, read on the forward strand.
CGCCGTCGTAGATGTAGTGCTGCTCCCGGATTGTCTCGCCGTTGCGGGTTACCGTTTTTGCTATCCGGCGGCCTGTTGCGTCGTAGCGGAGCGTCTCGCTGTAGCCCGACGGCAGGTTTACTTGCGTAAGGCGATTTTGGCTGTCGTAAACATAGGTTGTCTGCGCGTTGTCGGATGCGCGCGTTTTTGCCGTCAGGTTGCCGTTGTTGTCGTAATTGTAGGTATGGAGCGAATCGCTATTCAGACGGTTCGCCGCGTCATAGGCGTAACCGGAGCGCACGGCGTCGCTTGTGCGGTTGCCCACCGCATCGTAGGCGAAGGTCTCGGACTGCGTCGTCAGCGCGCCGCTGGACGGGTGTACCGCGCTTGTCAGACGGTGCAGGTCGTCATAAGCGAATCCGTGGCTGCCGAAATCGTCAGCCATGGTTGCGCGGTTGCCGGCGTTGTCGTATGTGTAGCCGACGCTGGCGATAACCGCATTGTCGGTTTTGCGGCGGTAGGTTATTCCGGTAAGCTGATTGGCGGCGTCGTAAACATATTCCGCCGCTACCGCCGCGCCCATGTCCATGCGCGTTCTGCGGCCTGCGGCGTCGTAGGTGAATTGGAACTGCGTCCCGCCGGGCGCGGTTATCGTTACGGGGCGGTTCAGCGCGTCGTAACT
>JBAZJT010000041.1 GCA_041651175.1 Elusimicrobiales bacterium
TTTGTCCCTGCGATTCGCCCATATCCACCCAACCCCAAGGGGTTGAAAGTGTTCCTGACGGATCCAGCATCATTATCGGATTGCTATTGGCATATATGTAATCCGCTCGTTGCATTACCGGGTCTTTCTGGATGAAACGGCCTATGTCGGGGGCGTAGTATCTGGCGCGGTAATAGAACAGGCCGGTTTCGGCGTCCCATTCTCGGGCGGTGTAGCTGTAAAGACTGCCTGTCTGCGACCAACTGCTTGTGCTGCCGGTTACCTCGTTTTTGAACACGGGCTTGCCGTAGGCTTGGTATTGCGCGCGCTCTACGATGCTCCCGGTCTGGTCGGCGATGGCGATTATGCTGCCAAGCCCGTCCGCCAGCAAATAATAATCGCTTGCTCCCTTGCGCAACATCAGCGGCTCGTCCGTGCCGGGGCCGTGCGTGTACATCGCCTTCAACGCGCCGTCCGCGCCGGTTACAAATGCGATGTCCTCGCCGTCGTAGATGTAGTGCTGCTCCCGGATTGTCTCGCCGTTGTGCGTTATCGTTTTTGCTATGCGGCGGCCTGTTGCGTCGTAGCGGAGCGTCTCGCTGTAGCCCGACGGCAGGTTTACTTGCGTAAGGCGATTTTGGCTGTCGTAAACATAGGTTGTCTGCGCGTTGTCGGATGCGCGCGTTTTTGTTGTCAGGTTGCCGTTGTTGTCGTATGCGTAAGTATACTGGCTGTCGCTGTTTAAGCGGTTCGCCGCGTCGTATACGTAACCCGTGCGGACCGCGTCCTGCACGCGGCTGCCCACCGCGTCGTAAGCGAAGGTTTCGGACTGCACGCTCAGCGCGCCGCTGGACGGGTGTACCGCGCTTGTCAGACGGTGCAGGTCGTCATAAGCGAATCCGTGGCTGCCGAAATCGTCGATCATGGTTGCGCGGTTGCCGGCAGTGTCGTATGCGTAGCCGACCTGCGCGATTACCGCGTTATCGGTTTTCCGGCGGTAGATTATTCCGGTAAGCTGATTGGCGGCGTCATATGCGTACTCCGCCGCTACCGCCGCGCCCATGTCCGTGCGCGTTCTGCGGCCTGCGGCGTCGTAGGTGAACTGGAACTGCGTCCCACCGGGGGCGGTTATCGTTACGGGGCGGTTCAGCGCGTCGTAGCTGTAGCTCCAGGTGTAGCCGGAGGCCGTCATCGCCAGCCGGTTCCCGGCGGCGTCGTATGTGTATGTGAACGCGCCGCCGAGGTTTGCAATCTTGTCCTGCGCGCTTGTTGCTGTTACCCGGCCCGCAGCGTCGTAGCCGAATTGCAACTTTGTCCGCGGGTCCTCTATGCTCGTGGGATTGTTTGCAAGGTCATAAACATAAGTTGTCTGCCCGTCGGGGGCGGTGGCGGATGTCATACGGCCGATAATATCGTAGCCGAATGCGAAACTGTTGCCGTTTGCGTCGGCTGCCGCGCTGATCCTGCCCGCCGCGTCGTAGCCGTAAGCGGCGGCATGATTGAGCGGGTCCGTTACCGATGCCAACCGGCCCTGCGCGTCGTAGGCGAAGGCGGTGCCGTGGTTTGCCGCGTCGGTCAGCAGTGTCAGCCGCTTTGCGCCCGTCTCAAAATCGCCCGGCTCGTAGCCGTAGCGCGTTACGCCGCCGATGGCGTCGGTAACCGTGTCGGGCGTGTTGTCGGGATTGTAGGCGAAAGCCACCGCCTTGCCTGCCGGGTCGGTCATGCGCGTTACGCGGCCTATAACGTCATAGGCGAAACCGGAATTGCGGTTCAGCGCGTCGGTTACGGACGTTGCGTTGCCGTAGCCGTCCCGCCCGATTGTTACTGCATGGCCCAGCGGGTCGGTTATCGCCAGCGGCAGCCCGCGCGCGTTATTGGTTATATCGGTTGACTGCCCCGCCGCGTCGGTGATGCGCGACAGGTTGCCGTTTCCGTCGTACGAAAAATGCGCGGTGTTGCCCTTCGCGTCGGCGTAATAGCTGATGTTGCCGGACGAAGGGTCGTAGCCGATGTTTATCCGGTTATTGAGCGGGTCCGTCGCGGCGGTCAGCCGGTTTTTCGCGTCCCACGCATAGCCGCGGATGTTGCCGGCGGGATCGGTAACCTGAACCGGATTGTTCGCCGAATCGTAGGCGAACAGCGTCTTGCCGCCCGCGCCGTCAACCGTGTATGCCCGCCGGAAATGGCCGTTGGACTTGTTCCACCGCACCACCTCTTTGCCGCCCAAAGGCGGCGTGATGCGGGTTTCGCCCTCGCCCGTCTGGTCGTCCACGATATATTCATAGGTGTATGTCCCCGACGGCCCGGTTTTGGAGCTTAAATAATACCGCTGCGGGAAATACCACGACGAAAACGCCGCCCGGTCCACGAAATAATAACCGGACGCCGCCGGCGCAAGCGGCGCCAGATACACCTTGTCCGCCGGAGCCGCCGCACCCGATTTGGCAAATGGCAAAAACGTTGTGGAGATAGCGGGTTTTGCAATGCTTTTTGCAGTTGATATATTCTTTTTTAGCATTATTTTTTACCAGATAGATTTCCTTAACGTCCTGTTAAATTTCTGTAATTTGGATTGTCCATTGTGAAATCAGTTGTTGCCACACTCTTACCACATAGCCACATCAAATTAATTTCATGGGAATCGGCATCTGTGGTAGGTGTTTTACCATTCATTCCGATTACTTTGCTCATGTCACTGCCATAAAAGTAATGTGTAGTTACCTTAAGTTTTGAAAAGGCAGAATAAGAAAAGGATTTTTCTCTGGCAAGAAGATATTGCCATGTTTTTTTAATAATGCCTAAGACACTATTTTGCTCGTCAACACGTAAAATGATATCTATTTGTTTCGATTGTCTACTTTTAACTTCGACTAATCGTGCTTCCAATTTTAAAGGAGGATACTCATAATAAACTGCACAGTCATTTCGCATATTTTTAAAAAGATCAATATCCAACCGATTTCCATTTTTATGAGCCAATTGTTCCAGCGACACATTGTATCTCTCTGCCAAAACCCATATTGTATTTTTTAGTTCGTTAGTAATTTGGACCGAAATAATTACTTTTCCGTCAATCCGTCGATACCCCACGACACTTGTAGATTTCGCAATAACATTATTGCCATCGCTAAAAACTGCTGGCACTAACTGCATGGTAGTTGCATCCAAAGCACAAGAAGCATCCAAGACAGCGGAAACAAACATCACACTTAGAAGTATGCAACGTATCATTAGTAGTACCTCCGTAATGGCAATGAGAAGTCTGTGCGAATGGCATTCTCAGTCTTTAGATTTTCTAATTCCTCAATCGCTCTATCGGGTGACAACACCCCATGCGCATGTCTATATGCATGTCCCAATTCATGACCAAGTCCAATAAACGGCGGACGAACTCTCCACAATGGTGCATCCATCCAATTCGGCAAAAAAATCCGATATGGAAGAAAGCCAATTTCTCGCGTACAAGGATTATATGTGTTTCCATCTGTTCCAGAAATAATTCGATATGTTTCAGGTCTAGATTCCAAGTCGGTAATTAGTCTACTCGCAGTTGGGGAAACCCAGTTTAGAATTTTCAGATTAAGCAAACTTATAAAATTATCAATAAGTCCTCCCATATCGATTTCAATTTTAAGCCCATACGAATCTACATATCTGTTCGGATTGTTCAACACATACGCATACAAATTTGTATCCCCTCCGGCGAAGCCGATGGGGTCTTTTTGGATAAATCTGCCTATGTCGGGGGCGTAGTGTCTGGCGCGGTAATAGAACAGGCCGGTTTCGGCGTCCCATTCCCGGGCGGTGTAGCTGTAAAGACTGCCCGTCTGTGACCAACTGCTTGTGCTGCCGGTTACCTCGTTTCTGAACACCGGCCTGCCATATGCCTGATATTGCGCGCGCTCTGCGATGCTCCCGGTCTGGTCGGCGATGGCTATTATGCTGCCAAGCCCGTCCGCCAGCAAATAATAATCGCTTGCGCCTTTTCTTAACATCAGCGGCTCGTCCGTGCCGGGACCGTGCGTATACAGGCTTTTCAACGCGCCGGCGGCGTCGGTTACAAATGCGATGTCCTCGCCGTCGTAGATGTAGCGCTGCTCCCGGATTGTTTCGCCGTTGTGCGTTATCGTTTTTGCTATGCGGCGGCCTGTTGCGTCGTAGCGGAGGATCTCGCTGTAGCCCGACGGCAGGTTTACTTGCGTCAGCCGGTTCTGAGCGTCGTAGATGTATGCGGTCTGCGCGTTGTCGGATGCGCGCGTTTTTGTTGTCAGGTTGCCGTTGTTGTCGTAATTATAGGTATAGAGCGAATCGCTGTTTAGTCGGTTCGCCGCGTCATAGGCGTAACCGGCGCGTACCGCGTCCTGCGTGCGGTTGCCGACCGCGTCGTAGGCGAAGGTTTCGGGCTGCACGCTCAGCGCGCCGCTGGACGGGTGTACCGCGCTTGTCAGGCGGTGCAGGTCGTCATAAGCGAATCCGTGGCTGCCGAAATCGTCGGTCATGGTTGCGCGGTTGCCGGCATTGTCGTATGTGTAGCCAACCTGCGCGATAACCGCATTGTCGGTTTTGCGACGGTAGGTTATTGACGTAAGCTGGTTCGCCGCGTCATAAGCATATTCCGCCGCTACCGCCGCGCCCATATCCATGCGCGTTCTGCGGCCTGCGGCGTCGTAGGTGAACTGGAACTGCGTCCCGCCGGGGGCGGTTATCGTTACGGGGCGGTTCAGCGCGTCGTAACTGTAACTCCATGTGTAGCCGGAGGCCGTCATCGCCAGCCGGTTCCCGGCGGCGTCGTATGTGTAGGTGAACGCGCCGCCGAGGTTTGCAATCTTGTCCTGCGCGCTTGTTGCCGTTACACGGCCCGCAGCGTCATAGCCGAATTGCAGCTTGGTCCGCGGGTCCTCTATGCTTGTGAGGTTGTTTGCGAGGTCGTAGCTGTAGACCGTCTGCCCGTCGGGGGCGGTCGCGGATGTAAGACGGCCCAGAATATCGTAAGCGAATGCGAAACTGTTGCCTTTCGCATCGGTCGCCGCGTTGATTCTGCCCGCCGCGTCGTAGCCGTAAGCGGCGGCATGATTGAGCGGGTCCGTTACCGATGCCAGCCTTCCCTGCGCGTCGTAGGCGAAGGCGGTGCCGTGGTTTGCCGCGTCGGTCAGCAGTGTCAGCCGTTTTGCGCCGGTTTCAAAACCGCCCGGCTCGTAGCCGTAGCGCGTTACGCCGCCGATGGCGTCGGTAACCGTGCCGGGCGTGTTGTCCGGATTGTAGGCGAAAGCCACCGCCTTGCCCGCCGGGTCCGTCATGCGCGTTACGCGGCCTATAACGTCATAGGCGAAACCGGAATTGCGGTTCAGCGCGTCGGTTACGGATGTTGCATTGCCGTAGCCGTCCCGCCCGATTGTTACCGCATGGCCCAGCGGATCGGTTATCGCCAGCGGCAGCCCGCGCGCGTTATTGGTTATATCGGTTGACTGCCCCGCCGCGTCGGTGATGCGCGACAGGTTGCCGTTTCCGTCGTACGAAAAATGCGCGGTGTTGCCTTTCGCGTCGGCGTAATAGCTGATGTTGCCGGACGAAGGGTCGTAGCCGATGTTTATCCGGTTATTGAGCGGGTCCGTCGCGGCGGTCAGCCGGTTTTTCGCGTCCCACGCATAGCCGCGGATGTTGCCGGCGGGATCGGTAACCTGAACCGGATTGTTCGCCGAATCGTAGGCGAACAGCGTCTTGCCGCCCGCGCCGTCAACCGTGTACGCCCGCCGGAAATGGCCGTTGGACTTGTTCCACCGCACAACCTCTTTGCCGCCCAGCGGCGGCGTGATGCGGGTTTCGCCCTCGCCGGTCTGGTCGTCCACGATATATTCGTAGGTGTATGTCCCCCGCGGCCCGGTCTTGGAGCTTAAATAATACCGCTGCGGGAAATACCACGCCGAAAACGCCGCCCGGTCCACGAAATAATAGCCGGACGCCGCCGGCGCAAGCGGCGCCAGATACACCTTGTCCGCCGGAGCCGCCGCGCCCGCCAGCAGCGCGCACCGCTCCGCGCCCGCGTAGTTGAACGCCGGAACGGATTTGCAGTCCCGCGAATGATCCACCCGGTACGCCGGCGCCGAGTACGCATAGCTTGTAACCTGCCCGCCGGGCGGGGTAACGCGCGAAAGCAGCTCCGCGCTCCCCCAGCCGCCCGGCGCGAAATACCCGCCCGCAAAACCCTCCAGCCCGGATACGGAATAGCCCTGATAGCCGAAGGTCGACACGCCTTCGGGCCCCTCAAGCCGCTCCAGCAGCCCGGAGCCGGTGTAGCCGAAATAATGCGCCCGCCCGCCGATGTCGGTTACCGAAGACACCCGCCCCGCCCCGTCGCGCGAAAACGAGTAAAGTACGCGCCCGTCCGGGTCCCGCACGGCCGACAGCAGCCCGGAGGAATACTCCAGCAAAAGCGCCGAGCCGTTGCGGTCGGTTACCGAAACCAGCCGCCCCGCGCCGTCGTAGGAATAAACCAGCCTGTCGTCCGCGCTCCACACAAACCCCGACGGCGCCGCGGTGGAGCCGGAAACCGACAAAACGGCGCTC
>JBAZJT010000042.1 GCA_041651175.1 Elusimicrobiales bacterium
CGGTATCAAAATACCCGCGCGAAAGCGTCTGCGCGCCGTTTATGTTTGAGCCGAAAGAATCCATGCCGAACGACACCGCCGGCAACTGGAGCCGGGCGCGGGCGCCTTCCTGCCCGCCGGAATCAACCGCCGATACCTCGTAGACGGCGGCGGCTCCCATCGCATAGGCCGGGTCGCTGAACTGGGCCGCGGTTACAAGGCCCTGGCTGGCGAGCGCGCCGTCTTTATAAACCCGGTATCCCGCCATGCCTGCGGCGGGGGCGGTCCACGAAATCAGCGCGCCGGCGCCTTCCTGCGAGACAAACACGACACTCTGCGGCGCGGCGGGAGGCAAATTCAGGGTAAAGTGTATCGTTGACGTGCTGGTATTGCCGGCAAGGTCGCCGGCGGTTACGATGAGCGTGTGCCCGCCGTTGGCCGTTATCGGAACGCCGGAAGCGCAGGGCGAGCCGTCCAGGTTCAGGCTCACCGAAGCCAGCCTTATATCCGAAGCGGTAACCAGCGGAAGCACGGCAGCGTTATATGTCATGCCTTCGGCTATGCCGTCCACCGCAAGCTGGGGCGGCGTCATGTCCAGCGTGAAATGCACGGTCTGGGTTGAGCCGACGCCGGACAAATTGGCCGCGTACGCGCTGAGGGTATAATTACCGTCCGCAGACACTCCCGCGTCGGAGGCGAAAGGCTGGCCGTTAAGCAGCCCCGACACCGTGGCCGTGTCCAAAGCCGGATCCGATGCGGAATAAACCGGATTAACCGCATGATTGTAAAGCCCGCCGTCGGAAACCCCGCCTATCGTCACCACCGGGGGGGCCTTGCCCCAGTACGTATCCGTTGAAACCGAAAGCGGGGATTCGTTGCCCGCAAAATCCACCGCGCTTACGCGGTAGTAATACTGTCCGTTGGATTGCGGAGTGTCTATATAAGGCGGGGTGCTGGCCGCGACCGCCGCTATCCCTGCGGATGAGGCGAAAGCCCATGTGGCGCGGTAAATCATGAAACCGGCAACCGCGGGGTCATAAGCCTCCTGCCAGCCGAGTTCTATGCGTCCGTATTCGTTGAAACCTATTGATATATCTTCCGGCGCGCCCGGCAGCGACGCCTTCGCCGCGGCATGCGCCGGCTGGGACTGCTGGCCTTCGTTTCCGGCGGCGTCCACTGCGCTGGCATAGTAGACATAGTCGCCATCGGGCAGGGTTTCGGAATACGCGCCGCTGCCGTCCGGCTTCGGCTGCAACTCAACGGCAACCGGGATACTGCCGCGGTATACCGAGTAATGCAGCGGAGCCTCGCCCAGCGGCGCGCTCCATGAAAGCTGCACCGCGCCGTTTTTCTGCGATACGGCCCGGGCAAAAAGCGGCGCGCCGGGAGGGGTAGTGTCTACAATAAAGGTTGCGCCGGAGGAAACGGCGGACGAGATATTGCCGAGGGTATCCGTTGCGGAATAGACGAAATACGCCGTCCCGTTCTCGCCGGACGGGACTGATATTTGCCCCTGCCAGTTCCTGCCGCCGCCGGCCAGGATTACCGGCAGGGATGCCGAAGACGGCAATATGCAGAACAGGGAAGGCGTGGAAACCGCAGTCTCGGTAAGCGTCACGTTGACCGTTACCGTTCCCGCCCTGACCGGCGAAACCGGGGATATCGCAATGCCCGCGCCGGGGCCCTGCGTGTCTATCTCCAGCGCGGAACCGGAGGTTATGGCATGGCCGGTATTGCCCACAAGGTCCGTTCCCTGGAAACTGAAGCCCGCGACGCCGGAAGGCATGGCGCTTGTCACGGTAACGGTGCCGGTCCAGACAGTCGGGCTGGAGGCGGAAAGATCCACCGGCGCCACCCCTTGCCCGGCGGGCGCAAAAAGCAGTATCGGGGCGGACGCCAGCGCCTTTGAAAGCGTCAGTGTAACAGCATAGCTGCCCGGACCCAGCGGAGGAACGGCGCCGACGGTTACCGCGGCTGACGGGACAACCCGGTCCGACAGGGCGGCCGCAGGGTCGCCGGAGCCGCTTTCGTTGCCGCTCAAATCCGCGGCGGTTACGCCGTAGTAGTAAACCCCGTCCGCCGGCGGCAGGTCGTTGTAAGCCGCCGCCGCAACGCGGCCCGCCACAAGATACGCAAGCGACGGAACAGCGGATGGGGAAAACGCCGCCGCGAAAGTGCTGCGGTATACATTGTAATAGGACGCGGCCTTACCGTCGCCTGCGGACCAGGAGAGGCCTACATGCCCTCTGGGAAGCGAAGCCGCCGCCAGCGCAACCGGATTGGGCGGCGCGCTGATGTTGTAATAAACTGTAAGCGCGGGACTAGGCGCGCTCGTCCCCGCCGAATCCCCGGCGGCAACCGCCAGCGAATGCGTGCCTTCGGCGGCCAGCGTAACCGGCAACTGGAACGAGCCGTCAGCTGCCGCAACGGCCGTGCCGGCGGCAAAACCGTCAACCCGCGCCTCCACCGTGATGCCGGGCTCCGCGGCGCCTGTTACCACTATATACGGGCTGGTGGTGCCGAAATTATTGGAAGGATATGTTACCACCGGGGTCGCCGGCGGCGCATAGCGCAGGTCGTAAAGCGCCTGCATCTGGCCCGCATTGCCGATAGTGTCGGTGGAACGTATAACAAGCCGATGCTCCCCGTCGGCATAGGCAAGCGTGTTCCAGAAAAAAGAATACGGCGCGGCGGAACTGCTGGAAACCAGCACGCCGTCCAGGATGAAATCCACGCCGGACACGCCGGATATATCCGCCGCCTGCACGGAAACGACCGTCGGCCTGGAAATCCTGACCGAAGCGGACGGCGTCAACGCGGAAAAGACCGGCCCGTCCATATCGATGAAAGCAAGGTTGGACACAGCAGATACATTCCCGGCGGCATCCCTGGTTTCCAGCGCGAAAAAACGCGTCTGCGCGGTTGAAAACTGCACCGTGAACGTTTCCGTGGCGCCTGCCTGAAGCGGAGCCGGCAGGCCCGCTATGACCTGCGCGGAGGAGAAATTGGCGGCTGTCAGCGCATATGTGGCGGTTGCCAGAATATAACCGGCAGTTCCGCTTACAGCGTCGGACGGAGCGGTCCACTGCAATACCATCCCGCCGGGAGTTATCTGGGCGATTGCAAGGTCCGACACCGCGGTAGGCGAAGTTTTGTCTATAGTGAAAACCGCCTGCGCCGTCGCGCTGTTGCCGGCCAGGTCCGTGCAGGTAAAGCTGGCAATATGCACGCCCTCGGCTGAATACACAAACGGCGGCAGCCTGCCCTGTGAATCGCGTACAACAAGCCTGTCGGCTGCGGTGAAATCGTCCGTGGAGGAATAAACCACCGTAACATTGCCGTTGATAATGGCGCCGTCCGGCGGGTATGTTATGGATATGGCAGGCGACGACTTATCCACAGTAAACGCGACGGATACCGACGAGGTGCTGCCGAAATAATCCGCCGCGGAAACGGCGAAGGCATACGCACCCGGCGCGCTTACGGTGGAGCCGGCCACCCATGGAACGCCGTTAAGAGCGGCCGTCGCCGAATAAGAGCTGAAATCGGACACCGCAAACGACGGATGGACATCATGGTTATAATGCGCGTTGGCGGCTATGCCTGCGACCGTTATCAGCGGCGGATGAATGTCGTATGTAACCGCCGCGGAAGAAAATGAGACGCTTTCGTTGCCGGGCACGTCCAGCGCGGTAACAAAATACCTGTAGACCGCGTCGTCCGCCGGTCTGTCGGTAAGCGATAAAACCGTGGTTCCGCTTATCAGCGGGGCGAGGAGCTCTATACCGGACGCTTCGTAAGTGGCCCGGTAGATGTTATAAGATGCTGCGCCGGAAGAGGCCGTCCAGTCCAGATACACCTCTTTGCCGAATATGCTGGCGATGGCGCCAAGCCCGTCCGGGGCGGCAGGCGGGGTGCGGTCCGAAATGCCGCCCGCCGGAGCGGAAAGAGCGCTTTCCTTGCCGTATATGCTCACCGCGGTGAGCGCATAATAATACCCGCCATCGGCAGGAGGCGTATCCATATGGCTCAACGTCGATATATTGCCGTTCAGCAATTGCGCGCCGGAAGGCGCGGTAAACGCCCAGGTCGCGCGGAAAATCCTGTAATGTTCTATCGCCTCCGGCGGAGCCTGCCAGCTCACCCCGACCGCACCGCCTTTGCCGGTTATGACCGATGATATGACAGGCGGCGCTGGCGGCGGCATATCCAGAGTATAAGCTGAAGCGAAGGCATATCCGGTGGACGGCAAGTCCAGCTGATTATATGCCAGCACCCGGAAATAATACGTGGTGTTGTAGACAAGCGGGCTTATAATGGTATGGGTGCTGTCCGTCACCGGCATGGCATGCAACTGCCCCGAGAAATCTGGCGCCGTGGAATATGAAAGCGCATACCGCGTTCCCGCCGGGTTGGAATTCGGCTCCCATCCGGCGGAGATGGCGGAAGTGGACAGCGGAACGCCCCATGCGCCTGCCGGTGTATTGGCGAACGTGATGGCAGAGCCGGCAAGCGCGTAATAAGTAGCCCCGTCGAATACCGCGCCAACCTGGAATGTATACGAAGTATTGGGCAGCAGATTGGAGAGCAGCAATTGCGTGCTGTGCGCGACAGCCGTAAATGTGCTCGCCACCGCGGTTCCCGCCGCAAAGCCGACGCTTGAGGCGCGCAATTCATAAGCATCCGCATTGACATCGGTCCATTCGGCCGACACGCCGCCGGCTGATACGCCGTTCACATACGGATCACCGGGCGGGCCGTTGCGCGAGGTCTGAACCGCGCCAAGCAGAACATAATTTGTCGCGCCGGCGCTGTTGATGGAACCGGCGCGTATATAATATGTGGTGTTGGCAAGCAAATCGCCCACCGAGGCCGATGACGCGGACGGGGCCGCAACCGCCCCCGATAAGGTAACCCCGCCCGGGGAAAGCGCGCCGAAACCGGTGGTGGACGCTTCCACCACAAAACCGCTTGCCGACGCGGAACTGGGACTTACAGGCAGTTCCGTCCAGCTTGCCGTAACGGAATTTGCAGCGATGCCGGAGACGAACGCGCCGGACGGCCTCACCGAAAGCGTCATGACGGAGCCGAGAGCCGTATACGGCCCGGAGGAGCCCTCCACGCTGGCATTAACATGCAGATAATAGAGGGTATTGGGCGAAAGGCCGTCTATCGTTCCGTATGTGTTGTAAGTCGCCGACGAGAATACGGTGAAAAACGACGGTTCCATAGAGGCTTCATACGAGTACAAAGTGCCCGATGGGTTTCCGTTCGCGGTCCACTGGGCTGAAACCGCCGTTTCGGTTATAGCGGTATACACCGGATTGGCAAGCCCGGGCTGTATGAAATTCGGCGTCACGGTGGAACCCATTAACGCGTAATTGGCAACCCCGTCCCAGTTTAGCGAACCCACGCGAAGGTAATAGGTAGTCAGCGAGTCCAGGCCGGAAACCTTAAGGACATTGACGCCTATGCTTCCGGTGGCCGACGAATAAACCACCCCGCCCGGGGCCAGCGCGCCGAAATTGGTGGAAGACGCCTCCAGCACATACCCCTCCGCCGTCGCCGTCTGCGGCGAAGCTGGCAAAGCGTTCCAGGCGGCCTTGATAAACCCGCTGAAAGATTCCAGAACCGGCTGTGCCGGGAATGTCACCGTCTGCACAAGCGTGGAGCGCGCAGTTGAAGCGGTTGTGGTGGAGGAGATGCAGTTATACGCAGTCAACTTGCGCGTATAAGCCGTGTTGGCCGCCAGCCCGCCCTCGGAAAAAGATAACACATCGCCGCCAAGCAAAGGCGACAGGTTCCCGCCGGTGGACGAGAGAACCTGATAATTGACGAGCCCGCCGCCGGGCCAATTCCACGTCAGGCTTCCGGTGCTGGCCGTGGCGCCAAAAGCCGGAGGATAAAAATTTTTGTCATACACGGTTCCCGGCTGGCCGTTGTGGTATCCATTCCCCCCTAAAACAAAAACACCAATGTTTTCAGGACACGATAGCCCACCCACCGCAATCCTGCCGCCACCCCCGCCGCCGCCGTAGGGACCCCCGGCGCCTTTATCGCCGCCGTTCGCCTGCACTACCCCGCTGCCGTCTATGGAACCAGCGCTTATATTGATGCCGCCCCCGGCGCCGCCGCCGGACGACCCTCCGCTGATATTGGTGCCGCTTATTCCGTTCGCGCTTATCAACCCGTATATATGCGCCACCCCGCCAATGCTGGCGGTTAATAAACCGCCCCCGCTGCCGCCAGCATTGGAACTCTTCCCTCCTCCACCAGCGCTTCCCAAATCCGCCGGAGCCAGCAAATTGTCATTATAGGTGCCGCCATACTGCGAATCACTGTTCCCGCCGCTACCGCCATGCCCGCCGCCGGAACCGCCTAAACTGTCATAAGCGCCTTTCCCTCCCCCCGGGCCATTCCCACCACCGCTAGCATTACCAGTATACCCCAACCCGTCCATGTATATCGTGGCGCC
>JBAZJT010000043.1 GCA_041651175.1 Elusimicrobiales bacterium
TGACGACGGCGCTGCAACGCGCGGGCTGAGAAAAACGAAAAATTGGCGGGACAGGCGAAAGCCGAGGTGCAAAGCCCCGGTCTTTTTTATGCCCAATCATTCGCCAAAAGTTTTTCAGTGGACCCTACCGGGTTGCGGCGGCTTCCTCGGCCTGGGCGAGAGAAGTTTCCGTCCGGGTTTTAAGCGCGTAATTCATCGGCCCGGGCATGGAAAACACCGTCTTGCCGGCGGCGGGATTCACAAGCTCGGCTGCGGCCATCCACAGCGATATCCCCCCCAGCAACGCGGTGAAAACGCCGGTGCAGGGCGTAAACACCGAGGCATGCAGCACCGGATAAGAAGAGGCCGGGAAAATATCCTTCAGAATCCTGGTCACATACAACAGGTCTATGTCCAGCAGGAAATAGAACAGGATTTTGCTGTAGAACCCGAAGCCGTATGTTACCGCCGCAAATATCAGCAGGAAGGAAACGTCCACGGCGGTGACGATGACGGGGTCAATTCTGCCCCCGCGGGCGGCTTCGGTCAGCGACCAGTAATTCATGGCCCAGTTGAACGAGAATGCCGTAAACAGCGTCCCCCCGTACAGGTTGCGGTTGGCCAGATTCACAATGCCCGAAACAAGCTGCCCGAAGCAGCCGAAAAACAGGCAGAACATGGCGGCGGTTCTGATGCCTTCCGGAGTAAGGCGATATCCGAAAGCTATTGGCGTCAGCGCGGCGCAGCCCACGGCCAGCCCTATCAATCCCAGAGGAGTGGCGTTGGCAAACGGCGTCGCGGCATGAGTGTGCTGATTTGTGGTCATTTACTGCCTCCTTTCAAGAATTACTCCCCCTGTCCCGTTTCCGCGGCCGTTCCGGTCCCGAATATCGTGGCGGACTGCAACTTTTGCGGCGTTACATAGTATACTTTATTATGACAAGAGCGGCAAAATTTGCGATAATCCATTACGTGAACATCTTTTCCCTGATTGCCGTCATGTGCGTCATGGCCGCCCCTGCGCGCGGCTACGAGGAAGCGCTTTCGGAAAAACATCTTGAAGGCACGCTTGAAGCCTCCAAGATGCAGGAAATTTTCGACCGGTATCTGGCCACTCTTCAGGTTACCGACCCGGAAGCCGCCACGCGCATAGGCGTGCACGAGGCGGATAAAAACCTCACCTCCCGCAATCTGGAGCAGGAAGAAGCCCGCATAAACACGACCAAAGGCTATCTTGCGGACCTGTCTAAAATAGACAAATCCGTGCTGAATCACTCCGATTTCATTGACCTCACCCTTTTCCAGACAAGACTGGAGATGGACGTGTATGTGATGGAAGTCTCCAAGCCGCTGCTCAGGCGTCCGCAGTTTTACATGTCCGCGCTGGATGCGATATACGGCATTCTCAACAAAGACTTTGACGCCTACATGCTTAGAGCGCACAACGCGCTGTCAAGGCTGAAACAGTTCCCGCAGATTCTATCGCAGGCGGAGCATAACCTGACCACTCCTCCCAAAATATGGGTGGAACAGGCCATAATAGAATGCGACGACGCCGACACTTCTTTTGCCGACCTCACCCCGATGTTCAAGCGCATGGTGGGGCTGGACGCCTCGCTTCAGGGCGAGGTTGACCGCTCCGTGCAAAACGCGCGCCAGGCCATATCGCATTACCGCGCCTACCTCAAGGACACCGCGATTAAACAGGCCAGCGGCGATTTCCGCATAGGGGACGAGGCATACGGCTATTACCTGGCGCGGTGGCATCATGTCGGCTTCAATCCCGCAGACGCAGAAGCAATCGCGCGGAAGACGTTCAAAAGCACGCGCTCGGATTTCCTGACGGAGCTTGCGCAGACGCTTGGCCGCAAGGAAGTGGCCCCGGAAGACTTTGACGAGGCCATATTCAAACTTTCCAAGGACCATCCCAGGTATGACGATATAATTTCCACCTTCCAGCAGGAGATGGAGCGCGCCTACCGCCATTTTGACCGCTACCACATCGCGCCCGTGCCAAAGGAAAGGATACGGATTGTGGAGCCGCCGTCTTACCTGACAAGCAAGACGCCGTTCGTATTCTACAGCCGTCCGTATCCGCTGGACCTGGCCCGCGTGGCCGAACTGTATGTGAACCTTCCGCCGAAAAAAACGCCGGAGAAGAAACTTGAGGCGGCGATACGCGCCATGTTCAACTTCCCCTATATAGAAATGGCGGTAACGCAGGAGGTCTATCCGGGCAGGCATTTGCAGGATTCGGAATCGCTGCAGACCCCGCGCCCGCGGCATATATCTGAGCAGCCTTTTCTTTCCAACGGCTGGGCGGCTTACGCGCAGCTGCTGGGGATGGAGCAGGGCTATTACACCAATTTCACGGCCAAGCTGGTTTATCTGCGCTGGGAACTGGTTCGCGCCGCCCGCGCGTATGTGGACGCCGCGCTGCACACAAAGGACATAGACTATGACCAGGCCATGACTTTCCTGACCAAAGAGGCGGGGCTTTCCGCCGGACAGGCCAGATCGGAAATTCTGCGCGTGTCGCTTAATCCGACGGAGGGACTGTCTTATATAATCGGCAGGGACGAGATTTTGCGCGTAAGGAAGAAGTACCGCGACAAACTGGGAGACGATTTCGACCTGCGCGATTTCCACAGGCGGCTGCTGCAACTCGGCAACGTGCCGATTACCATGCTTGACGGCGAGCTTGCCAAAAGCTACGAAGAATCCAAATCCCCCTTTGACATGAAATGACGGAAATACCGGCAATCAGGCTTGAGAATCTTGCAAAAACCTACCGCCGCTCCCATCTGGGAAGGACGACGGAAACCATAGCCCTGGACGGGCTGAGTCTCGCCGTTGGCCGCGGCGAGATATTCGGGCTGCTGGGGCTTAACGGCGCGGGCAAAACCACCGCCATGAAGCTGGTGCTGGGGCTTTTGTTCCCCACAAAAGGCGAGGCCGAGGTGATGGGCCGCAAGGCCGGCAGCAACGACGCCAAGCGGATGATAGGCTATCTGCCGGAGCTGCCGTATTTCTACCCGTATTTCACCCCGGCGGAAAGCCTGGAATTTTATGCCGCGCTTTCCGGCGCGGATTCCGCCGCATCGCGGATAAGCGGCATTCTGGAGCGGGTAGGCCTTGCCCCCCACGCAAAAAAATGCGCGGGCGAATTCTCAAAGGGAATGCTGGAACGGCTTGGGCTTGCCCAGGCTCTGGTCCACGACCCGCAGGTGCTGGTGCTGGACGAGCCTGTCAGCGGGCTGGACCCGCTTGCCGTCTGGGATTTCCGGGAATTGTTTCTGGAGCTTAACCGCGCGGGAAAGACGATATTCGTTTCCTCCCACAGCATATCGGAAGTGGAGAAAATCTGTTCCCGCGTCGCCATACTCAAAGCGGGGAAGCTGGCTGCGCTCGTGTCCCAGCAGGAGTGGAAGAACTCCCCCGGCGGGCTTGAGGAAATTTTCGTAAGGACCGTGAGAGGCTGATATGCGTTCCGCCGCCATCATCGCCGCACAAACCCTGCGCGAGCAGTGGAAAAACAGGTTCCTTCAACTGCTGCTTATCTTCGGCGGCGCGCTGGTATATGCCGCGCTGCTTCTGGGCGCAATGGCCATGGAGCAGGAGCATCGCGTGCTTGTCAACTTCGGCGCGGGGCTTATAGAGCTTGCCGGGCTGGCGGCAGTGGTGGTTGGCGCGGCATACGCCGTGCTGCGCGACATGGAAAACAAGACCATTTATCTGATTCTGTCGCGTCCCGTCTCGCGCGGGGCATACATCGCGGGCAAATACGCGGGCCTGCTGCTGGCGGCGGCGGCCGCCATGGCCTGCATGGCGGCAATGCATATTCTGCTGCTTAAGATGCGCGGCGCGGACGCGGGCGCCGGCTACTGGGCCGTCATATTCTCTTCCTGGCTTAAGGCAGCCGTGGCCGGCGCGCTTACCATGCTGGTGTCGCTGATTTCAACCTCGTCCCTGTCCGCGCTGCTGATGTCCTGCATCTTTTGGACACTGGGCCATTTCACGGGGGAGCTGCAGTATCTTTCCTCGCGGCTTGCCGGGCCGGCGGCTTTCGCCGTCAAACCGATACTGTGGATTATCCCGGACCTGAGCTTGCTCAATCTCCGGGACAGTTTAGCCGCCGGCGCGCCTCACGCGCCCTGGAGCGTTATGCTGGGATACAGCGTTCTGTACGCGGCGGTATGCCTGGGTCTGTCCTGCGCATTGTTCTCGCGCAAAGAGTTCTGAGATGAAACCGGTTTTCCTCGCGGGCGCGCTGGTCCTTGCGGCTGCCGGATACGCGGCGCGCCTGTCCCCCGGCCCGCAGTATCCGCGCGCGGCGGAAATAAGATACGCGGGAGACAGCGCGCTGGAAGACGCCGCATTCCTGAGCATGGGCCTGCGCCGGCTCTGCGCCGACATCAATTTCATCCGTCTGATGCAATACTACGGCAGGGCCGAGGAAGGCCGCTACGTGTTTCATGACCATGAGCATGAGCACGACGGGCATCATGCCCCGGACCGTCCGATAACGGCGGAAGACATCAGATATAACGAGTATTCCATGTACGGTCTCAGCGTTTACGCCGCTTCCGGGTTTGAGGGCGGCAACTTCCCGCAAATATCGCGCCGCGCGCTTCATATATTGAGTCTTGACCCGTATTTCTCCTACGCCGCGCTTTATGCCGCCGGCGCGCTGGCCTTCAACCTAAACCGCGCGGACGAGGCGCTGGAAATCCTCGCCTACGCAAAACAATACAATCCGCGCGACTGGAAATATGATTCTTACGCCGCCGCCATAGGCTACTCCAAAGCCGGCGACCCGGCAAAAACAGCCGACACTCTTGACCTCGCCGTGCGGGAGCCGGACTGCCCCACCATGCTCAAGCAGCAGACCGCTTTTCTCAATAAAAAACTGGGGCGCTGGCGCCGCGCCTATGAAATTTACGCGGACATCCGCGCGCATTCGCAGGACCCGTATTATATCCGAAACGCAGAGGAACAAATGGCGCAGTTGAGGCAAAAGATATGAATCTTCTTTTCGTAAGCGAATCCAGGGGCTGGAGCGGCGGCGCAAACCAGATGCTGCTTACCGCAAAGGAACTCTCCGCGCGGGGGCATAAGGTTTTCTTTGCGCTCCCCGAAGGCGAAATCCGCTCCCGCGCAGAGGCCGCCGGGTTTGACTGCCGCCCTATCAACATCCGCCAGGATTACGACCTGCCTTCCGCATTTGCCGTCAAAAAAATAGCGGGGCAGACGCAGGCCGATATCGTCCACGCGCATCATCCTCAGGCGCATGCGGTATGCCTGGCGGCAAGATATTTCGGCATGGCCGCGCCGCTGATTGTAACCCGGCGGGTCATTTTTCCGCTGCGCGCCAACCCGTTCAGCGCGCTTAAATACCGCTCGTCCAGGGTTTCGCGCTATATCGCAGTCTGCAACGCCGCGAAGGCGGAGCTTGTCAAAGGCGGCGTCGCGGCGGAGCGGGTGGAGGTAATTCCGTCGGCGGTGGACATATCCAAATACGCCGCCGCGCGGCAGAAACGCGCGGCGCTGGAGATGAAGCCTCCTTTCCGCGTAGGGCTTATCGGGCATTATGCCTGGTTCAAGGGGCATGACTATCTGCTGCGCGCCGCGCAGGAAATCGTCGCGCGCTTTCCCGGCACCAAATTTGTATTCGCCGGACGCGACACCGAAAAGCTAAAACCCATCGCCGAGGAATACTGCGTGGAGAAAAACGTGGAAATTCTGGGCGAGCGCCGCGATGTCCCGGACATTCTGGCCGGCCTGCATGTTTTCGCCATGCCGTCGCTGCAGGAAGGCATAGCGACGGCCCTTATAGAGGCGCAAAGCGCGGGCGTCCCTTCGGTGGCCACCAGAATTGGCGGCATACCGGATGTGATGCTGGCGGACCAGACCGGCCTTATGGTGCCGGAAAAAGATTCCCACTCGCTTGCGCAAGCCATAATGCGCTATTTCAGCGAGCCGGAGCTGGCCGCGCAAATGGCGCAGCGCGGATACGAGCGCGTGCAGGCCAATTTCGACCTGCCCGCAGTCTGCTCCCGGCTTGAGACGCTTTATATGTCCACAGCCGCCCCGAAAGCTGTCCGAACCACGCCCTGAAAACAGGCCTTTGGCCCGTTCATCGGCGTCCCGCTGATATTTCCCTATTAACCTGAATGTTTCAGTTGGATTGCGGGATTCGGCGAAAAATCGCTTTATACTGCCTTCACAAAGTTATCCTTTCGCGCTTTTTCGCCTCCTGACTTCGCCAACGGGACACCCAGTGGTTATTGACGGATAATGTTGTAAAGCTGCTGTTGTTCCGCGTCCATTCTCAATAACTGCTTCTTTCTTTCTCCGTGTTCCGGCGCATACTCCA
>JBAZJT010000044.1 GCA_041651175.1 Elusimicrobiales bacterium
GTCTGCGCGTTGTCGGATGCGCGCGTTTTTGTTGTCAGGTTGCCGTTGTTGTCGTATGCGTAAGTATACTGGCTGTCGCTGTTCAGCCGGTTTGCGGCGTCGCAGGCGTAACCGGAGCGCACGGCGTCGCTTGTGCGGTTGCCCACCGCGTCGTAGGCGAAGGTCTCGGACTGCACGCTCAGCGCGCCACTGGACGGGTGTACCGCGCTTGTCAGGCGGTGCAGGTCGTCATAGCCGAAAGTGTGCGCCCCGAAATCGTCGGTCATGGTTGCGCGGTTGCCGGCAGTGTCGTATGTGTAGCCGACGCTGGCGATAACCGCATTGTCGGTTTTGCGGCGGTAGGTTATTCCGGTAAGCTGATTGGCGGCGTCGTAAACATATTCCGCCGCCACCGCCGCGCCCATATCCATGCGCGTGCGCCGTCCGGCGGCGTCGTAGGTGAATTGGAACTGCGTCCCGCCGGGCGCGGTTATCGTTACGGGGCGGTTCAGCGCGTCGTAGCTGTAGCTCCATGTGTAGCCGGAGGCCGTCATCGCCAGCCGGTTCCCGGCGGCGTCGTATGTGTACGCGAACGCGCCGCCCAGGTTTGCGGCTTTGTCCTGCGCGCTTGTTGCCGTTACCCTTCCCGCCGCGTCATATGTGTAATTGGAAGTGGTTAGTATGGATTTTTGTGAATGCAAACGGTTGGTCGTTTCGGCGATGGCAAGCACGTGCCCAAGCATTTGCCCATCCCCCTCCATTCCCGCCGGAATGGAGGCATGGGCACACACTGCGAGAAGCATCGCCGCACAATTGCAAGTAAGTGTCCGCAGTGTTCTTGCCATTTTAAACAGTCCTCTTCACTTGTTGTTTCTATTTAGCATAATGTTTCTTTTGTGGAATCCATAAATTACGCCAGGGATGGCAAGAACCCAAGATACCCATAATATAGCAACTCCATATGCAGCTGTTGATTTAACAATCCATAACGGCATTTCCAGACGATGAATGTGTATCCAATAGCATCCCGTGAAATAAACCCCTAGTGACATGAATAAATACACTAAGCCCCTCCTGCCCCATTTGTAGCTACAGACATAACCCATAACTATAAATACTGAGATAAGGTTAAGCACGCCAAAAAAAGAGCCGATAATACCTAACGTTACCAAGATGCTTCCGAGTACGATACCAATGCAAAATATCAGCGATATCACTGCAAATGCAACAATAAACTCCTGGATGATTCTTTTCATTTTTCCTCCATACAATTATCTGGCTTGGGGTTTTTACATTCCCACCATGTTTTAATAGCCCATACAATGCAATTATTCAGAAAAGACCATTCCACCCCTTTTTGCTGATCACGTAACGCTTTCTGGCGAACACATTTTGTCGTTTTAGAGTCAGACCCCGACCATGGCCAACCAAATAGTCGCCGTCCTCTATCTATGTCCTCTGGATTGTTAATATCGATATTCTCTGGTGTACTCAATCCATAAGTAGCCCCTCCAGCCTCGATATAAAAATGCGGAACCGAACCTGTAAAGTCAGCAATCCTCATGCAAGTTCGGACACTTGCAGGCCTACTTTTCCATTTATTGCCCCAATGTTGCGCTTCATCGCTTTCAAAATTTTGCCCTGAACTATCAGTATGGTTTTGTGGATTCTCTGCAACATAAGTGTATAAATTGCTATTCCCACCAAAAAATCCAATCGGATCTTTCTGGATGAATCTGCCGGTGTCGGGGGCGTAGTATCTGGCGCGGTAATAGAACAGGCCGGTTTCGGCGTCCCATTCTCGGGCGGTGTAGCTGTATAGGCTGCCCGTCTGCGACCAGGCGCTTGTGCTGGCGGTTATTTCGTTTCTGAACACGGGCTTGCCGTAGGCTTGGTATTGCGCGCGCTCAACTACGGTTCCCGTCTGGTCGGCGATGGCGATTATGCTGCCAAGCCCGTCGGCCAGCAGGTAATAATCGCTTGCGCCTTTTCTTAACATCAGCGGCTCGTCCGTGCCGGGGCCGTGCGTGTAGGTCGCCTTCAGCGCGCCGTCCGCGCCGGTTACAAATGCGATGTCCTCGCCGTCGTAGATGTAATGCTGTTCGCGAATTGTCTCGCCGTTGTGCGTTATCGTTTTTGCGATTCTCCGGCCTGTCGCGTCGTAACGGAGCGCCTCGCTGTAGCCCGACGGCAGGTTTACTTGCGTAAGGCGGTTCTGCGCGTCGTAGATGTATGCGGTCTGCGCGTTGTCGGATGCGCGCGTTTTTGTTGTCAGGTTGCCGTTGTTGTCGTAATCGTAGGTGTAAAGCGAATCGCTATTCAGTCGGTTTGCGGCGTCGCAGGCGTAACCGGAGCGCACGGCGTCGCTTGTGCGGTTGCCCACCGCGTCGTAGGCGAAGGCCTCGGACTGCACGCTCAGCGCGCCGCTGGACGGGTGTACCGCGCTTGTCAGACGGTGCAGGTCGTCATAAGCGAATCCGTGGCTGCCGAAATCGTCAGCCATGGTTGCGCGGTTGCCGGCGTTGTCGTATGTGTAGCCGACGCTGGCGATAACCGCATTGTCGGTTTTGCGGCGGTAGGTTATTCCGGTAAGCTGATTGGCGGCGTCGTAAACATATTCCGCCGCCACCGCCGCGCCCATATCCATGCGCGTGCGCCGTCCGGCGGCGTCGTAGGTGAATTGGAACTGCGTCCCGCCGGGCGCGGTTATCGTTACGGGGCGGTTCAGCGCGTCGTAGCTGTAGCTCCATGTGTAGCCGGAGGCCGTCATCGCCAGCCGGTTCCCGGCGGCGTCGTATGTGTAGGTGAACGCGCCGCCGAGGTTTGCAATCTTGTCCTGCGCGCTTGTTGCCGTTACCCTTCCCGCCGCGTCATAGCCGAATTGCAACTTTGTTTGCGGACCTTCCACCGTTGTCAGGTTGCCCGCAAGGTCGTAGCCGTAGGCCGTCTGCCCGTCGGGGGCGGTGGCGGATGCCAGCCGGCCCAAAATATCGTAAGCGAACGCGAAGCTGCTGCCGTTTGCGTCAGCCGCCGCGCTGATCCTTCCCGCCGCGTCGTAGCCGTAGCTCGCCGCATGGCTTAACGGATCGGTTACGGCGGACAGCCTTCCCTGCGCGTCGTAGGCGAAACCCGTCGCGTGATTGGCGGCGTCCGTCAGCGAAACAAGCCGCTTTGCGCCCGTCTCAAAACCGCCCGGCTCGTAGCCGTAGCGCGTTACGCCGCCGATGGCGTCGGTAACCGTGTCAACCGTGTTGTCCGGGTTGTAGGCGAAAGCCACCGCCTTGCCCGCCGGGTCCGTCATGCGCGTTACGCGGCCTATGATGTCATAGGCGAAACCGGAATTGCGGTTCAGCGCGTCGGTTACGGATGTTGCATTGCCGTAGCCGTCCCGCCCGATTGTTACAGCATGGCCCAGCGGGCCGGTTATCGCCAGCGGCAGTCCGTGCGCGTTATTGGTTATATCGGTTGAATGCCCCGCCGCGTCGGTGATGCGCGACAGGTTGCCGCTTGCGTCGTACGAAAAATGCGCGGTGTTGCCCTTCGCGTCGGCGTAATAGCTGATGTTGCCGGACGCAGGGTCGTAGCCGATGTTGACGCGGTTGCCCAGCGGGTCCGTCGCGGCGGTCAGCCGGTTTTTCGCGTCCCACGCATAGCCGCGGACATTGCCGGCGGGATCGGTAACCTGAACCGGATTGTTCGCCGAATCGTAGGCGAACAGCGTCTTGCCGCCCGCGCCGTCAACCGTGTATGCCCGCCGGAAATGGCCGTTGGACTTGTTCCACCGCACCACCTCTTTGCCGCCCAAAGGCGGCGTGATGCGGGTTTCGCCCTCGCCGGTCTGGTCGTCTACGATATATTCATAGGTGTATGTCCCCCGCGGCCCGGTTTTGGAGCTTAAATAATACCGCTGCGGGAAATACCACGCCGAAAACGCCGCCCGGTCCACGAAATAATAGCCGGACGCCGCCGGCGCAAGCGGCGCCAGATACACCTTGTCCGCCGGAGCCGCCGCGCCCGCCAGCAGCGCGCACCGCTCCGCGCCCGCGTAGTTGAACGCCGGAACGGATTTGCAGTCCCGCGAATGGTCCACCCGGTACGCCGGCGCCGAGTAAGCATAGCTTGTAACCTGCCCGCCGGGCGGGGTAACGCGCGAAAGCAGCTCCGCGTTCCCCCAGCCGCCCGGCGCGAAATACCCGCCCGCAAAACCCTCCAGCCCGGATACGGAATAGCCCTGATAGCCGAAGGTTGACACGCCCTCGGGCCCTTCAAGCCGCTCCAGCAGCCCGGAGCCGGTGTAGCCGAAATAATGCGCCCGCCCGCCGATGTCGGTTACAGAAGACACCCGCCCCGCCCCGTCGCGCGAAAACGAGTAAAGTACGCGCCCGTCCGGGTCCCGCACGGCCGACAGCAGCCCGGAGGAATACTCCAGCAAAAGCGCCGCGCCGTTGCGGTCGGTTACCGAAACCAGCCGCCCCGCGCCGTCGTAGGAATAAACCAGCCTGTCGTCCGCGCTCCACACAAACCCCGACGGCGCCGCGGTGGAGCCGGAAACCGACAAAACGGCGCTCTCGCCCGCAGGCGCAACCCACTGGCCGGAGGAATTGAGGAAATACAGCAGCCGCCGCCCGTCCGGCGGGCGCACGACGGCGACGGTCTCCAGGTCGGAGGCGGGAATGTCCATGCCGGAGGCGCCCATCAAAGCGCCGGGTGAGTACGGGTCGCTCCAGCCGCCCGCAACCGAGGCAGAAGCCAGCAGCCGCGCCGCCGGATACACCCGCACCGACGATTCAAACGAATGCCGCCACGACCTGCCGATGTCGCCGGCGTCCTGGTTGTCGCTGAGGTAGAACACCCGGAAATCCACCGGCCCGGCGAAATTGGGGACATAGACCGCCGGGTCGCCGCTGACGGAAACGCCGCCGGACGCCTCGTCGTAGCACCGCGGACAGTCCGAAGGAGCCTCCGTGGAAGGCAACTGGCACGTCTCGGGAGTGGGAGATTTGGGCAGAGTCCGGGCGTGCAAAAACGGCGCGGATAGGAATACCGTGCTTATGAAAATCAACAATTTAAAAACAGTGGTCCTTATCATAATTTTCAGTTGACAATGACAGCGGGTTTTGTTTATTTTTGTTTTTCCTCCTTTTCAAATTGAAACCGGTTTGCCTTGATATCTTCGTATATGGATTTGAGCTTTGCGTAATAGACATCTTCGGTTTCATCCATGCTGAATTGTCCTATTTTTTTCCATCTTATTTTACCCTTCAGGGAAA
>JBAZJT010000045.1 GCA_041651175.1 Elusimicrobiales bacterium
AGAATTCTGCGCGAAGCGGAGGAAAAAGACACGGTAAAATCAATCAAAACGGGAGGCATGGCAAAAAATATCCCGACGGAGCCACGACGAGAGATTTCAGGCTCATTATTCAATTAGAAAA
The DNA here is from genome assembly GCA_041651175.1 of Elusimicrobiales bacterium. Taxonomy (NCBI): domain Bacteria; kingdom Pseudomonadati; phylum Elusimicrobiota; class Elusimicrobia; order Elusimicrobiales; species Elusimicrobiales bacterium. The sequence continues at coordinate 122 of JBAZJT010000045.1, forward strand.
TGCTGCCGTCGCGGGCGGGCTTTTTGCGCGAAAACAACTTTTACTTCACGCCGGCGGGGACTTTCTCCTCGCTGCGGCGGCAGCAGGCGGGGGTTTCCTCCCGCTCTGCCACGGGAATGCGCATCGCGTAGAAGGAGCGCCACACAAAGGTCATGGACAGCGCAAACAGTATGACCGCGGCGACCGCGTTCACCTCGGGCGGGGTGGTGATGGCAAGCTCCACCGCCAGCAGGCCAAACAGGGTGGTGAACTTGATGACCGGGTTCATGGCCACCGAAGAGGTGTCCTTGAACGGGTCGCCCACGGTATCGCCCACCACGGTGGCGTCGTGCAGCGCGGTGCCTTTGGCTTTAAGCTCGGTCTCCACCAGCTTTTTGGCGTTGTCCCACGCTCCGCCGGCATTGGCCATGAATATCGCCTGATACAGGCCGGATATGGCTATGGATATCAGGTAGCCGATGAAGAAGAAGTGGTTCACGCACGCGAATGCCAACGTGCCGAAAAACACCGCCAGGAAGATGTTGAACATGCCCTTCTGCGCGTACTGGGTGCAGATTTCAACCACCTTCTTGCTGTCGCTGACGGAGGCTTTCTCGCTGCCTTCCAGCTTGATATTGCGCTTGATGAACTCCACCGCGCGGTACGCACCCGTTGTGACGGCCTGTATTGACGCGCCGGTGAACCAGTATATCATCGCGCCGCCGGTTATCAGCCCCAGCAGGAACAGCGGGTTGAGTATGGACAGCCCCTCCGTAACCACAGGCGCGCCGAATTTGGCGGTCAGCAGTTGGATGATGGAGAATATAAGCGTCGTCGCCCCCACCACGGCCGTGCCTATCAGCACCGGCTTGGCGGTGGCCTTGAAGGTGTTGCCCGCGCCGTCGTTTTCCTCCAGGAACATCTTGGCGTTCTCGAAGTCCGGCGTGAAGCCGAAGTCTTTTTTGATGCTCTCGCTTGCGCCGGGAAGGGTTTCTATCATGGACAGTTCGTAGACGGACTGCGCGTTGTCGGTAACCGGGCCGTAGGAGTCCACCGCGATTGTAACCGGCCCCATGCCCAGAAACCCGAACGCCACAAGCCCGAAGGCGAATATCGCCGGCGCGGACATCAGCGCGCCAAGCCCCAGCAGGCTGACCATGTACGCTATCGCCATAAGCGCGATGATGGACAGGCCCATCCAGTAGCAGCTGAAATTGCCCGCTACCAGCCCGGAGAGGATGTTAAGCGACGCGCCGCCTTCCTTTGAAGCCGTCAGCACCTCGCGCACATGGGCGGAATTGGTGGAGGTAAATACCTTCACCAGCTCCGGTATAAGCGCGCCGGCTATGGTGCCGCAGGTGATTATGGAGGCCAGCTTCCACCATATCGTGCCGTCGCCCACCGTCGGAATCAGCAGGTAGGAGAGCAGATAGGTCATCGCTATGGACACGGCGGAGGTTATCCACACCAGCGAGGTGAGCGGATGCTCGAAGTTGAACTTTTTATCCTCGTAGAGCGATTTGGAAATCGCGTGGTTTACCCCGTAGGAGAGCGCGCTGGTTATAATCATACCTATGCGCATGACAAATATCCAGACAAGCAGCTGCACCTGAGTCAGCGCCTCCGGCACGGCAAGCAGAATGAAGGTTATCAGTGCCACGCCGGTAACGCCGTAGGTTTCAAAGCCGTCCGCCGTCGGGCCCACGGAGTCGCCCGCGTTGTCGCCGGTGCAGTCGGCAATGACGCCGGGATTGCGCGCGTCGTCTTCCTTGATTTTGAAGACAATTTTCATCAGGTCGGAGCCGATGTCGGCGATTTTGGTGAATATGCCGCCGGCTATTCTGAGCGCCGCCGCGCCGAGCGATTCGCCTATGGCAAAGCCGATAAAGCACGCGCCCGCCGCCTTGCCCGGCACAAACAGCAGTATGAACAGCATGATGACCAGCTCCACGCTGATAAGCAGCATGCCTATGCTCATACCGGCTTTAAGCGGAATGGCCATTGTCGGGAACTGTTTGCCCGCCAGCGACGAAAACGCCGTGCGCGAGTTGGCGTAGGTGTTGATTCTGATGCCGAACCACGCCACCGAATAGCTGCCCAGTATGCCTATGACGCTAAACAGCGTGATAATCGCCACGTCGGCGGCAGGCAGATGGCGCAGTACGCCGAAATAAACCACTATCACAGCCGCGATAAATGTCCACAGCACGGCGATGAATTTGCCCTGCGTTACCAGATAGGTCTTGCAGGTTTCGTAAATAAGCTCGGAGATGTCGCTCATGGAGCGGTGGACGGGCAGCTTTTTGATGTCCATTGACTGCCACAGCCCGAACAGCACGCCCAGCACGCAGATGGCAAGCCCGAACATAAGCAGGGTGCGCCCGTCAAATCCCATGAAAGAAGCCGCGCTCAAATCCGGGATTACCAGGTCCGCCTCGCCCGCGAAAGCCGCGCCGCAAAGCGCGGGTACAAGCGCCGCCGCGCCCAGCAGGCGCGCCGCCGTGAATCTGCCCTTGAACATCGTTCCCCTCCTTAATGATATGAGCCGCGACAAACCCGGCTTTTTCAACGAGCGCGGCCTGACATCATCTGCCAGGCCGCGCCGGATTACCCCATTGCGATTCTCATGCTTCCGTTTTGTGGATGACTTCCACCTTAACGCCCGGCCCCATCGTGGAAGCCAGATGGGCCGAACACACATACACGCCCTTGGACGTGGCCGGCTTAGCCTTAAGCACGGCCTCTATGACGGCGGAGGCATTCTCGGCCAGTTTTTTGGCCTCAAAAGACGCCTTGCCCACCGGCACATGCACTATGCCGAAAGAGTCGGCCTTGAATTCTATGCGGCCCGCCTTGAGTTCCTTGACGGCGCGCGCAAGGTCAAAGGTAACGGTTCCGCTTTTCGGATTGGGCATGAGCCCGCGCGGGCCCAGCAGCTTGCCCAGCTTGGCAAGGTCCTTCATCATGTCCGGCGTGGAGACAAGAATGTCAAAATCCATATCGCCCTTGGAGATGGCGTCTATAAGCTCCATGCCGCCGGACCTGTCGGCCCCGGCGTCCTGGGCTTCCTTGACCTTTTCGCCCTTGGCGACGACGGCAACGCGGGTGGTTTTTCCCGTGCCGTTGGGCAGCGCGACGGTGCTTCTGACCTGCTGGTCGGCCTGCTTGACGTCTATGCCCAGGCGCATGTGGACTTCCACCGTCTCGTCAAACTTGGCGGTGGCGTTTTTCTTTACTATTTCCGCGGCCTCTGCCACGATGTAGGTTTTAGCCGCGTCGTAATTTTTGGCCGCGGCGGCCAGTCTTTTTCCCATTGCGTTCTCCTTGAGGTTTTTGGCGGGGAAAAATCCCCTCCCTCAGTAAAATTTTTCCGCTATTCCGTGTCAACGCCCATGCTGCGGGCGGTGCCGCGCACCATCTGCAAGGCCTGCGCGACGTCTTTGGTGTTAAGGTCGGGCATCTTGGCCCTGGCGATTTCCTCCATCTGCTTCACCGAGAGCTTGCCCACCTTCGTCTTGTTGGGCGCGCCGGAGCCTTTGGCCAGCCCCGCGGTTTTTTTAATCAGCGCGGAAATGGGCGGCATCTTGGTGACGAAGGTGAAAGTCCTGTCGTCAAAAACCGTGATGACCACCGGGATTGTCATCCCCGCCTCCATCTTCTGCGTGCGGGAGTTGAACTGCTTGCAGAAATCCATGATGTTGACGCCGTGCTGGCCCAGCGCCGGGCCCACGGGCGGGGCGGGGGTGGCCCCGCCGGCGGGAATTTGCAGCTTGATAAGGGTTTTTACCTGTTTTACTTTTGCCATGGCTGTCTCCTATACTTTCTCCACCTGCAGGAAATCCAATTCCACAGGGGTGGGCCGGTCAAAAACCGTAACCATCACCTTGAGTTTGGACTTGGTCTCGTTCACCTCGTCTATGATGCCGAGGAAGTGCTTGAAGGGGCCTTCTATGATGCGCACGCTCTCGCCCTTGTCGAACTGCACGGCGGGGCGCGGCTTGTTCTGGGCCGATGCGGAGGTAAGTTCCACGATGGCCTTTACTTCCTCCTCCGGCAGGGAGACGGGCTTGGGGTCGCCCAGAAATCCGGTAACGCCGGTGGTGTTCCTTATGAACCAGTAGGTTTCGCTGGTAAGCGCCATTTCCACCAGTATGTAGCCGGGGAAGAATTTGCGCTTGCGGAAATGCTTTTTGTTCTGCTTTACTTCCACCACTTCTTCGGTGGGGATGAGTATCTGGAAAACCCTGTCGGTAAAGCCCTGCGTCTGGGCGTTCTGGGTGATGAGCCTCTGTATCTTGTCCTCGTACCCGGTTTGGGTATGGACTACGTACCAGCCTTTTTCTTCCATATTATCAGCGTCCTCCGAGCACAACGCCCAGCAGTTTGGAAAGTCCGAAGTCTATGGCGCTCACATAAAGCGCCACTAGTATAACCACCATGAAAACGAAAATGGTTGACTGCACCACCTGGCTCCGCGGCATCCAAGTGGCCTTGGAAAGCTCGGAATACGCCTCTTTTAGAAACTGCGCCGCCTTGTCCATAAGCCAATTTCCTCCGGTCCGCGGCGGGCAACGCCCGCCTTCGTCCCGACAGCCCGCGCCTGAAATTTATGGCGGGAGCGGAAGGACTTGAACCTTCAGTCCCGGTTTTGGAGACCGGTGGTTTACCAGTTAACCGACGCTCCCTTCAGAAACCCCGCGCGCAAAGCCGCCCCAGGCGCGCCCCGCAAGGGGCGCGCCGGAACGTTTGCAATTCAGGCCTTGGTTTCCTTGTGCTTGGTTCTTTTTCCGCAGGTTTTGCAGAACTTTTGCAACTCAAGCTTGGTCTCGCGCTTCTTTCCCCGCCGGAAAGTGTAGCTGCGATTCTTGCACGTTTCGCAGGCGAGAAGGAATTTGTATTTTTCTGTCGCCATTTATTCTATGACCTCGATAACTACGCCGGCGCCCACCGTGTGCCCGCCCTCGCGGATGGCAAAACGCAAACCTTTTTCCATCGCTATCGGCGTGATGAGCGTTACCGTCATCTCCGTGTTGTCGCCGGGCA
>JBAZJT010000046.1 GCA_041651175.1 Elusimicrobiales bacterium
TAACCGGCACCTACCCGAACCCGACGTTGGGAACCAGCGGCGTTTCCTCCGGCAGCTACGGTAACGCGACGCAGGTTGCGCAATTTGTTGTTGACGCGAAAGGCCGCATCACCTCGGCGACGAATGTAGGCATAGAAGCAACGCCCGTAGGCGCGGCGGCGGGCGATTTAACGGGGACATATCCCAATCCGATGCTGGCGACCAGTGGCGTAACGAGCGGCAGCTATGGCAACACCACACAGGTAGCGCAGTTTGTGGTGGACGCGAAAGGGCGGGTTACTTCGGCTACGAATGTAACTATCAGCGGCGTTGCGCCTGCCGGTGCGGCGGCGGGCGATTTGACCGGCACCTATCCGAACCCGACATTGGCGACTTCGCAAACCGGCGCGCATACATGGAGCGGGTCGCAGACATTCACCGGCGCGGTGAATGTCACCACAAGCGGGCAGGATATTTTGATAAGCAGTTACAAGCCGGCGGGCGCGCCCGGCTATAACATCTTCATCGGCGGGGGCGGGCAGAGTTCCTCTTATACAGTCAGCAGCCAAGGATCATACAACAGCTTTTTCGGAGTGAGCGCCGGCTTTTATAATACCACAGGCAATTCGAACACCGCTCTCGGTGTGCTGGCGCTTCGCTACAATACCACGGGTACCAATAATACCGCAGTCGGCGGGGATGCGATGCTTGGCGTGTCGGGACAAAGCAGTGGCGACAACAACTCAGCATTTGGCGTGTCCGCGCTTTCTTCCATCACCACTGGCGACAACAACGTGGCTCTGGGTAATCAGGCGCTTGCCGGCAACACCGCAGGTAGTTTGAATAGTGCGATGGGTATGTATGCGCTTATTTACAACACCGCAGGCTCCAACAACTTGGCGTTGGGCTATGCGTCCGGCATGTATTACGGAACGGGAACGGGACAGAATACGGCCCCGACGAATTCGGTGTACATTGGGGCTGACGCAAGGCCGGCGGCGGATGCGGAGACTAATGAAATCGTCATCGGCTATGCAGCCAGAGGGAACGGGAGCAATAGCGCGACGTTGGGCAATAGCAGCATTACCAAGACCGTGTTGTACGGAAGTGTCGGGATAGGGACGACCGCGCCGACCGCAAATGCTTTGGATGTAACCGGTTCCGGCAGCAACACTGGTATCAGGGTAGCGGCTGGTGTGCCGACGAACACGACGGCTGCGCTGTACAATAACGGTGGCACACTGTATTGGAACGGCAGCCAGGTGGGCGGGCCGCCGACAGGGTCTGCGGCGGGGGACCTTACCGGAACGTACCCGAACCCGACGCTGGCGACTAGCGGGGTTACCAGCGGGAACTATGGTAATGCTACGCAGGTTGCGCAGCTTACGGTTGACGCTAAAGGGCGTGTTACTGCGGCTACGAATGTAACCATCAGCGGTGTTGCGCCTGCCGGGAACGCGGCTGGCGAACTGACGGGTACCTATCCGAACCCGACTTTAGCGACCGCGCAGAGCAGCGCGCATACATGGTCGGCTACGCAGACATTTGACCAGAGCATCGTAGGCAGCATCACGGGCAACGCGGCGACGGTTACGAATGGTATATACACGACGACCAGCGCGGCGGGGGACCTGACCGGCACGTACCCGAACCCGACGCTGGCGACTAGCGGGGTAACCAGCGGAAGCTATGGCAACACCACGCAGGTTGCGCAGCTTACGGTTGACGCTAAAGGGCGTGTTACTGCGGCTACGAATGTAACCATCAGCGGCGTTGCGCCTGCCGGTTCGGCAGCTGGCGAGTTGACGGGGACGTATCCGAACCCGACTTTAGCGACCGCGCAGAGCAGTGCGCATACATGGTCCGCGACGCAGACCTTCAGCCAGAGCATAATAGGTTCAATCACCGGTAATGCGGCGACGGTTACTAATGGTATATACACGACGACCAGCGCGGCGGGGGATTTGACCGGTACCTACCCGAATCCGACATTGGCGACTAGTGGTGTAACTAGCGGCAGCTACGGTAACACCACGCAGGTTGCGCAGTTGCTGGTTGATGCTAAGGGTCGCATAACTTCCGCTACGAATGTAACCATCAGCGGTGTTGCGCCTGCCGGTTCAGCGGCGGGGGATTTGACGGGGACATATCCGAATCCGACATTGGCGACTTCGCAGACCGGCGCGCATACATGGAGCGGGTCGCAGACATTCACCGGCGCGGTCAATGTTACCACCAGCGGGCAGGCCGTTCTGATAAGCAGCTACAAGCCGTCCGGCGCCTCCGGATGGAACATCTTTATCGGCGGAGGGGGGCAAAGTTCCTCCTATACAAGCGGCACCGAGGGATCATACAACAGCTTTTTCGGAATGCAGGCGGGGTACAGCAACACCAGCGGAAGTTTCAATAACGCCATTGGCTATACGGCGCTCTACCAGAACACCACGGGCACCGGTAATATCGCTGTGGGATCCGCCGCGCTTTACGCCAATGCCGACGGCGCGTATAATACGGCTCTTGGCGTGAACACGTTGCATGCCAATGTTTCCGGCCTCTATAACGTCGCCGTCGGATACGGTGCGCTTTCCGACAACACAGCCCACAGAAATACCGGCACCGGTGTTGGGGCGTTAGAGCACAACACGGGCAGCTATAATACCAGCACCGGCATGTGGGCGATGCGCGGCTTATCCGGCCAAAGCACGGGCAGCAATAACACCGCCAATGGTTATGCGGCGCTTTATGGCAACACCACAGGCAACTATAATGCGGCTGTTGGGTATAGTGCGCTCTTATACAACACCACAGGCAGCTATAATACCGCCACTGGAATGTACGCGATGCAGGGCGTGTCCGGCCAAAGCACGGGGAACGACAATTCCGCTTATGGGTATGCCGCGCTTTACGGCAATACCACAGGCGCAGACAACGCCGCTATTGGCAGGGGCGCGCTTTACACCAACAGCACAGGCGCCCGTAATACTGCTATTGGCAAAAATGCGCTCTATTCCAACGACACAGCCTCCTATAACACCGCCGTTGGTTACCACGCGCTCTACAACAACATATACTATGATGCCGTAGGCGGACAATCCAATACCGCCCTTGGTTATTATGCGCTTACCAACAACTCCACAGGCGGCAGAAATACGGCAACCGGTTACAGCGCGCTGGGCGGCAGCGCCACTCCCGCCAACAACACGGGCAGCAGCAATTCCGCTTATGGTTATCAGGCGATGACTTTAAACAGCTCTGGCAGCAGTAACGCCGCTTATGGTTACCAGGCGCTTTACAGCAACGGCACAGGCAGCAACAATACCGCTATCGGCGTGAATGCCGGAATGTATGTCGGCACGGGGTCCACTCAGAATACGAGCCCGAGCAATTCCGTTTATCTGGGTTACGACGCAAGACCGGCGGCGGACAGCGAGAGCAATGAAATCGTAATCGGCTATACTGCGCGGGGTAACGGGAGCGACAGCGCGACACTGGGCAACAGCAGCATCACAAAGACGGTGCTGTACGGCAGTGTGGGGATAGGGACGACGGCGCCGACCGCAAATGCTTTGGATGTAACCGGTTCCGGCAGCAACACTGGTATCAGGGTAGCGGCTGGTGTGCCGACGAACACGACGGCTGCGCTGTACAATAACGGTGGCACACTGTATTGGAACG
>JBAZJT010000047.1 GCA_041651175.1 Elusimicrobiales bacterium
GTCCGCCGCCGCGCTGGCGGTCTCGGCCCTGCCGCCCGCATTCTCCGAATGCGGCAGCAGCCAGGGCCAGGCCTCCTATACCTATACCTGCGCCGCCGGGCAGACAACCTCCGGCGTCGCGCCCGGCCCCTCCGTCTCCAACGGCTGCGGCGGCGGCCCCTCCGGCGGGGGCGGCGGCTCCGCGTCCGGCGGGACATCCTCCTCCGGCAATTACGGCGAGGCGACGTTTTCCGTCCCCGTCTCCGGCGCGTATGTTCCCACTATAGTGCCCAATCCTCCCTCTATTCCCCCCACGCCCGAGACGTGCCAGTTGCCTTCCACGGAGGCTCCGTCGGACTGTCCGCGGTGCTACGACGAGGCGTCCGGCGGCGTTTTTGTCAGCGGCGATCCGGCGGTCTATGTCCCCAACTTCGCCGGGCCGGTGGATTTCCGGGTGTTTTATCTCAGCGACAACCAGGACGCCGGCGACATCGGCAGGTCGTGGCGGCATTCGTTTGAATCGTCGGTGCGGGTGTATCCGGCGGCGCGGCTGCTGGCTTCGGCCTCGGTTGCGGGCGGCTGGAGCGACCCGTATGCCCCCGGCGCCGTGATGAGCGCCTCCGGCATGGCCATTCCCGCCTCCGACCTGGAGACCGTCGCCGTCGTGCGCCCGCCGGACGGGCGGCGGCTGCTGTATTTCCTCAATTCCTCCGGCCAGTGGGTTGCGCCTGCGGGCGAGACCGCCGTTTTGTCGGTTTCCGGCTCCACCGCCGCGCCGTCGGGGTTTGTGTGGAGCGCGGACGACAGGCTGGTTTATTCCTACGACGGCGCGGGGCGGCTGGTTTCGGTAACCGACCGCAACGGCGCGGCGCTTTTGCTGGAGTATTCCTCCGGGCTGCTGTCGGCCGTGCGGGACCCGGACGGGCGCGTACTTTACTCGTTTTCGCGCGACGGGGCGGGGCGGGTGTCTTCTGTAACCGACATCGGCGGGCGGGCGCATTATTTCGGCTACACCGGCTCCGGGCTGCTGGAGCGGCTTGAAGGGCCCGAGGGCGTGTCAACCTTCGGCTATCAGGGCTATTCCGTATCCGGGCTGGAGGGTTTTGCGGGCGGGTATTTCGCGCCGGGCGGCTGGGGGAACGCGGAGCTGCTTTCGCGCGTTACCCCGCCCGGCGGGCAGGTTACAAGCTATGCTTACTCGGCGCCGGCGTACCGGGTGGACCATTCGCGGGACTGCAAATCCGTTCCGGCGTTCAACTACGCGGGCGCGGAGCGGTGCGCGCTGCTGGCGGGCGCGGCGGCTCCGGCGGACAAGGTGTATCTGGCGCCGCTTGCGCCGGCGGCGTCCGGCTATTATTTCGTGGACCGGGCGGCGTTTTCGGCGTGGTATTTCCCGCAGCGGTATTATTTAAGCTCCAAAACCGGGCCGCGGGGGACATACACCTATGAATATATCGTAGACGACCAGACCGGCGAGGGCGAAACCCGCATCACGCCGCCTTTGGGCGGCAGCGAGGTTGTGCGGTGGAACAAGTCCAACGGCCATTTCCGGCGGGCGTACACGGTTGACGGCGCGGGCGGCAAGACGCTGTTCGCCTACGATTCGGCCAACAATCCGGTTCAGGTTACCGATCCCGCCGGCAACATCCGCGGCTATGCGTGGGACGCGAAAAACCGGCTGACCGCCGCGACGGACCCGCTCAATAACCGGATAAATATCGGCTACGACCCTTCGTCCGGCAACATCAGCTATTACGCCGACGCGAAGGGCAACACCGCGCATTTTTCGTACGACGGGAACGGCAACCTGTCGCGCATCACCGACGCGGCGGGGCATTCAACCGATATAACCAATAACGCGCGCGGGCTGCCGCTGGCGATAACCGATCCGCTGGGCCATTCGGTAACAATCGGGCGGGACGGCTATGGCAACGCGACATCCGTAACCGACGCGCTGAACCGCAATTCGGCTTTCGCCTATGACATCATAGGCCGCGTAACGCGCATGACGGACCCGGCGGGCAAGGCGGCGGCTTTTACATACAACCCGGACAACACGCCCGGCACGGTTACCGACGCCATCGGCGGCGTAACGCGCTACGGCTACGAGCCGGGCGATTTTGAAACCGGCGCAAAGCGCCTTGTTTCGCTGACGGACGCCGCCAATCACGCGACGGGTTTCGCCTACGACGCGCAGGGCCGGTTGGCATCGGTAACGGACCCGCTCAATCATGCCGCCGCTTACGGCTACGACGCGGCGGGAAGGATCAGCGCGGCGGCTGACGCAAACGGCAGCAGCTTCGCATTCGCTTACGATATTTTGGGCCGGCTGGCATCCGCGACTGGCCCCGACGGGCAGACGACCTATGTTTATGACCTTGCAAACAATCTCACGAGCATAGAGGACCCGCAAACAAAGTTGCAATTCGGCTATGACGCGGCGGGAAGGGTAACGGCAACAAGCGCGCAGGACAAGATTGCAAACCTCGGCGGCGCGTTCACCTACACATACGACGCTGCCGGGAACCGGCTGGCGATGACGGCCTCCGGCTACACATGGAGCTACAGCTACGACGCGCTGAACCGCCCCGTAACGATAACCGCCCCCGGCGGGACGCAGTTCCGGTTCACCTACGACGCGGCAGGCCGCAGAACGCGCATGGACATGGGTGCCGCTGTCGCCGCGGATTACGTCTACGACGCGGCGAACCAGCTTACCGGAATAATTTACCGCCGGAAAACCGATAACGCGGTAATCGCGCAGGTTGGCTACACATACGACAATGCCGGCAACCGCGCAACCATGGCTGACGATTTCGGCAGCCACAATTTCGGCTACGACGATTTGCACCGTCTGACAGGCGCGGTACACCCGTCCAGTGGCGCGCTGAGCGTGCAGTCCGAGACCTTCGCCTACGACGCGGTGGGCAACCGCACAAGCGACGCCGTGCGCTCCGGTTACGCCTGCGACGGTGCAAATC
>JBAZJT010000048.1 GCA_041651175.1 Elusimicrobiales bacterium
GACGTATTTCTCGACGGCGCATCCTGTGCGGTGGTCCAAGCCGTTGTTATCTTCGGAGTTAGGCGACAGGCATGTTGAGGTGGCCGGATATTTCCAGCACATCATTCTGCATGGCGGGTTGCAGGCTATGTGCGGCGCGCAAAGGCCGAAGGCGGCGGACACCTGACAGAGGCACAGAAAGCAGAGGCGCTGCAACGGGCCGAGAATGGCGTCAGGGCGGCGACCGGAGGCGCGCGGTTATCAGGAACGCCTTTGGCATCCGACGAACTCCTACGCGGCGCCATCCAGCGCGAGGTGGCCCGGCAGAAACCCGCGCCCGTGCCCGCCACGCGGCAGAGACGCCGCACAACAGCCCCGGTGACGGGGCGAGGAGAACACCATGAAGATCGTCATTTGCGGAAACACGGAACACGTCCAGAATCACGCGAACCTGCCGCGCAACTTGGAGCACGACGAAGCGCGTGAGGCGGCGGAGGCGTGGTTTTACGCCGCGCGCGAGGCCGCGCAGGAACTCGGGGACGTGGACGTTGACACGAATTTCCGCCACTACAACGGCGGCTGCCGCTACGGGCGCGGACACGGGCTCATTGACATCGAGGACCGCGCCGGCTCGCTCAGCACCGACGATCTCGCGGTCGAGGCGGTGCAGGATTGGGTCCGGCTCGCGGGCGAGCTCGCGGCATGGCGGGCTGCCATCGGGGGCGTGGAGGTGCTGCTCGACGGCAATGACCCAGAGGATTTCGCGGACGGTGAAGAGGCGCAGGCGCGCGCCCATCTCGCGGCATGGACCCGCGAGGCGGATGGCATTCGCGCCGACCTGGGCCGCGCCCAAAAACTGGCCCGGCTCGCGTGGGCGAAACTTGAACACGATGATGACCCGCTCGTGTGCGCGGGATCGGGTATCGTGTTGACGGCGAAGACAACCGCCGCGAGAAAGTGAAATCATGAATACATTGAATCAGCCACGGTGCACCTTGCGTTTTTCGGCGCGTCCCCAGCGCGCCCTTTCGGCGCAATCGTGCGTTGTCTCCGTGGCTTTTTCTGCCCCTGTCCGGGCGCGACGGCACCGGGCAGGGGCGAACTTTTTCCCACTTGACATTTACGATGCATCGTGATATAATCTGGCGCAGAAAGGGACAGCATAACATGGAATACGTTGACGCGATAGAACTTGGAAAGCAGGTTGGCGTTCATCCGCAGACCATACGGCGGCTGGCCGCTGACGGTAAAATTCCAGCCGTGCGCATCGGCGGTCAGTGGCGCTTTTGTATCGAGGATGTGGTTCAGCGCATGAAAGACGAGCCGCAAAAATGAAGTGGTTCAAGCACCCGTCAACCCTATGCTCTGAGAGGGACGTAGCGCAGTTTTTCGACCGTACCGGGTTGGAAGGTTACGGGTTTTTGATGCTGCTTTTTGAAACCGTTTCCGGCATGAGCGTTCACGGGAACGACTTCACCGCTTCTATGCCGCTTTCCGCTTGGGCGCGTCGGCTTGGATGCCACCATAACCGGGCAGAAAAATACTTTCGGATACTATCTGAATTTGGTGCGACAAGCACATTACCCCAGGGTTACCCCAGGGTTACCCCAGGGTTACCCCAGGGTTACCCAGACATTACCCCCCCCAGTAACCAGTGGGTAACTGTCAAGTACGCCGAAGGTAACATTGAAGTAAAAATTCCTAAGTTGTTTGAACTCAATGACAATCACACTCGTAACTTGCAAGCGACTTGCAAGAAAGTTTCCCTAGACTTAGATCAGAGTAGAATAGATAAAGAAGAAGAGGAAGATCAAGAGCGTGAAACCGGGGCGGTTTCCCGGCGCGCGCATGCCGAACCTAACACGTTGCCGGGCGTCCAAGAGCCGGACCCGGAGGCGCCTTCCGTGGACCCGCTCGCGGGCCTGCCGGACCTTGACGCCTACCACGACACCCTCCGCGCGTGGATTGAAGCGCAAATTGCCCCGGCAAAACTTCCGAGGCCGGGCAGTGCTGGATGGGTCAAGGAGCGAGACACGCTCGCGAAACTTCACCGGCGAGACTGCTACCCGGTGGAGGACATCATGGGCGCGCTGACGTGGATGTTCACCACAGATGACCGCGACGCCGTTTTTTGGCGTGGCGTCGTAAAGGCCATACAGCCGCTGCGCGACAAGAAAAAGGGCGATGCCTTGAACAAATTCGGGAAAATCTTGGACCGCTGGAAGGGCGTGAAACCGGCAGGGCCAAAACTCACCTACGGCATGACCCTCGCGGACCTGGCCGACATCCCCGAAAACAGTTTCCGGCGGCGCCCGAAAGAGGAACCCAAACCATGAAGACAAAACAGGAAACCGTCCGGGCGCTCCAGACCCTCGCGGGTGAGGGGCTGCTCGACATCCAGACCGTACGGGCGGCGCTGCCGGACACTGACCCGGCGCTGTACCGGTGCGCGGAGGCCTGGGAGATGATCCGCCACCACTCTGGCCCGGCGGCGCGGCAGTGCCATTTTGCCTACGGTCCGTGCGGGACCGGCAAAA